>NZ_CP176417.1:1211818-1514772 GCF_046245175.1 Lysinibacillus sp. 38-6 | reverse complement strand
CAAATTCGACTAAAACTTGATAAGCTTGAGGGCTTTTCGTTTATGAATATGATTCGAACATGGACTGGGCAACAAGACGAGTTGCGTGCAGAGAAAATCGATCAAGCAGCCATATTAGAATTGAAAATCAAAGAAGCAAAAAAAATGGTGACAGACCTGACAAGTGATTTTGAGCAAGTTAAGAAAAAGCTTAAGCAAATTAATGAAAAGCAACTTCAGGGAGCATTAGAAATACTACATATAAAAAAGAAAAGCTATCTCCAATTACATGAACCCGAAGTCGCGCAGAAAATAGAACAGCTTGCCAATGAAGAGCTGATGACAAAACAGTTACTGTCTGAAATTAAAGAAGCGGAAGATGCGGGTGACACTGCGCTTACTAAACTAGGGCAGGCAGCTGCATCCTTGCATTCAGCGAGCGGCTATTCGACATGGGATACGTTTTTTGGCGGTGGTCTTATTGCCACACATTTAAAGCATGAGGCGCTGGATAAAACGGAGAGCTATCTGCACAATGCTCAAATTGCCTTACAACGTTTTCATAATGAATTACTAGATGTACAGGATATGTCTACAAATGCGTTGCAAGTTGAGACAGATGGCTTTGTAAAATTTGCCGACTATTTCTTTGATGATATTTTTTCTGCTTGGTCTGTCCATTCCAAAATTTCTACGGCAAGAGAGCAAGTATCCCGTGTACAGGATGATGTCCATAATACGATTAGACGTTTGCAAGAAAAACATCATAAAGCACTGCGCTATTTAGAAGCATTGCAACAGGAAAAGGAAGCTATTTTACAAATATAAAAAGCCTGTGGAAAGAGCTATGTTTACTCTTTTCACAGGCTTTTAATGTTTCATTAGTCAAAATAAAGAAGTTCCGACTAGCGTATTATTCCAACTCTTCTGTCATTGTGCTAAACTAATACATATATTATGACGTGGACAAACACGTAAATCAAGGGAGTCTTACAACATGACAAGTCGTCTAGTAGAAGAGTTTTTCGAGCTCGTACAAATCGATTCAGAAACAAAACACGAACAGCTTATAGCGCCGGTTTTAATCGACAAATTAACAGCGCTAGGTTTTGCTGTCGTGCAAGATGATGCACATACACGCAATGGGCATGGTGCTGGGAATATTATTGCGACATTAAAAGGCTCTTCACATATCGAGCCGATTTATTTCACTTCTCATATGGATACGGTTGTACCAGGAAAGGGCATTAAACCATCTCTAAGAGAAGATGGCTATATCGTTTCTGACGGGACGACGATTTTAGGTGCGGACGATAAAGCAGGTTTAGCAGCCATGTTGGAAATGGCAAAACGCTTAAAAGAACAACAAATCGAACATGGTGATATTGAGTTTATTATTACAGCAGGGGAAGAAAGTGGCCTAGTAGGCGCGAAAGAATTAGATCCTACGATGATTCGCGCAAAATACGGCTTTGCAGTTGATAGTGATGGCAAGGTTGGGGGCATCGTGACAGCAGCGCCGTTCCAAGCGAAAATTTTCACAAAAATTATCGGTAAAACAGCGCATGCAGGTGTTGCTCCTGAAAAAGGCGTGTCGGCCATTACGGTTGCTTCTAAATGTATTGCACAAATGAAGCTTGGTCGTTTGGACGAAGAAACAACAGCCAATATCGGCCGCTTTGAAGGTGGTCAAGCAACGAATATTGTCTGTGATGAAGTAACCATTTTAGCGGAAGCGCGTTCAATCGATAAGTCTAAACTAGATGCCCAAACAAAGCATATGCAAGATACGTTCGAACAAGTGGCAGCTGCAATGGGGGCGCGTGCTGAAGTAGAAGTAAAACTGATGTATCCGGGCTTCCGTGTTACGGAGTCAGATAAAGTTGTGCAAGTCGCAATGGCGGCAGCACGCAATGTTGACCGTACTCCACAATTAGGTATCTCTGGTGGTGGCTCAGATGCCAATATTATTGCGGGCTTCGGTATCCCTACAGTGAACTTATCGGTAGGATATGAAGATATTCATACGACAAATGAAAAGATACCTGTTGAAGAATTAGAAAAATTGGCAGACTTGCTAGTTGAAATCGTGAAAGAAACAGCTAAACACTGAGCAATAATCGAGAAGGAAGTGACTTTATGGAAAGTGTAAAGGCAGTCGTTTTTGCTTGTGGTACAGAAGAATATGCTGTACCGGTGGAGCAGGCGATATCCATTGAAAAATTAGAACAAATAACGCCAATTCCTCATTTACCAAATTATTTATTAGGATTTACAAGAAATCGAGGAGAGCTCATTCCTGTATTAGATTTTGAGCGTATTCTTTATAATCGTTCGTCAAATGCAGCTACAGCTCGTATTATTGTGCTTAATACGGATGTCGTGAACTACGGGTTGCTCGTAACAGAGGCACGTGAAATTCTTGATTTAGATGAGTCGATTTTAAAGCAAATGGGACTTGTTAATTATTCAAAAACACGTTACTTTACGGCTGTAGCCAATTTAGAAAACCGTATGATTACGTATGTAGATCCTAAAATTCTTGTGAATTCCTTAGATGGCATTCGAGAAATTATTAACTATTTACACAAAATGCTTGAAGATGAAAAAGAAAGTGTAGAAGCGTAAGTAGAAAAAACCCCCTCCAATATTGGAGGGGGTTTTCATTTGGATTAAGAAAGTCGACCGCTATAGTCTTCAAACTTAAATTCACGAATAACTTTTATACCTTCTTCGTCGTTATACGAAACGATAGATGGTAGGTTGACACCGTTAAACATATGGTTTTTTACCATAGAGTAGTGGGCCATATCGGTAAAGACAAGGCGATCGCCAGGTTTTAATGGTTTGTCAAATGAATAATCACCAATCACATCACCAGCAAGGCATGTAAGACCACCTAGGCGGTAAGTATGTGCTAATTCATTTGCTTGACCAGAACCGATAATCATCGGACGGTAGGGCATTTCAAGCACGTCTGGCATATGACAAGTTGCAGAAGTGTCCAAAATCGCTAAATCCATTCCGTTTTTCTGAACATCTAAAACCGTTGCTACTAAGTAACCTGTATTGAGTGCAACTGCTTCTCCAGGCTCTAAGTATACAAGGAGATTGTACTTATCTTGAATATAATTAATGATTTTCACTAATTTTTCAACATCATAATCTTCACGTGTGATATGGTGACCACCGCCGAAGTTTAGCCATTTCATTTGGTGTAAAACATCCCCAAATTTTTCTTCGACTTTTTCAATTATGCGCTCTAATGTATCAGAGTTTTGTTCACACATCGCATGGAAGTGTAAGCCATCAATACCGTCAAGCTGCGTTTTGTCGAAGTTAGCTAATGTTGTACCAAGACGAGAGTTTGTGTAGCAAGGGTCGTACAGTGCTGTTTCAATTTCAGAGTACTCGGGATTTACGCGAATACCACATTCGATTGTTTTTCCAGCAGCTTTTACTTTGTCCTTGTACTGTGCCCATTGGTTGAATGAGTTAAAGACGATGTGATCCACATAGCCTAGAAGCTCGTCCATTTCATGCTCAACATAAGCAGGGGCATAGACGTGAACTTCTTTGCCCATTTTTTCATAACCAAGACGGGCTTCAAATAAAGAGCTTGATGTAATACCAGCTAAGTATTCACCGACTAAAGGGAATGTTGAATGCATTGAAAACCCTTTAAGTGCAAGTAAAATACGGCAGCCAGTACGATCTTGTATTGACTTTAAAAGCTCCAGATTTTTTGTTAATAGTCGTTCATCCACTACATAGGAAGGTGATGGAACTTTTGTGAAATCAATTGGTTTCATCGGCTACTTTCCTTCGCTTCGATCTCTAAGTCAAGTAATTCTGGGTTATGGCTTTCTTGCCATGGTAGACCCCATTTATTTAATGCATCCATAAATGGATCTGGATCGAATTCTTCTACGTTCCAAACACCTGGTTTTTGCCATTGACCGTTCATTACAAGCATTGCACCGATCATCGCTGGTACGCCAGTTGTGTAAGAAATTGCTTGTGAACCAACCTCGTTATAGCACGCTTCGTGGTCACATACGTTATATACGTAGTACGTTTTTTCCTTGCCATCTTTTAAACCACGGATTATACAGCCGATATTTGTTTTACCTTTTGTACGTGGTCCTAGTGATGCTGGATCTGGTAATACTGCTTTTAAGAAGTGGATTGGCTGAATCATTTGTCCTTCGAATTCGATTGGCTCAATTGACGTCATGCCTACATTTTCTAATACTTTTAAGTGTGTTAAGTATTTTTCAGAGAATGTCATCCAGAATCGAATTTGCTTAAGACCTTTAATGTTTTTAGCAATTGATTCTAATTCTTCATGGTACAGTAGGTAAATATCTTTTGGTCCGATTTCTGGTAAGTTATACACTTCTTTTTTCTCAAGTGGTGCTGTTTCAATCCACTCGCCTTCTTTCCAGTAACGACCATTCGCTGTAATTTCGCGAATATTGATTTCTGGATTGAAGTTTGTTGCGAAATGATAACCGTGGTCACCAGCATTTGCATCTACGATATCGATGTAGTGGATTTCGTCGAATTCATGTTTTTGAGCATGTGCTGTGAAAACGCCTGTTACACCAGGGTCAAAACCACTACCAAGTAATGCCGTTAAGCCAGCTTTTTCAAACTTCTCTTTATAAGCCCATTGCCATTTATATTCAAATTTTGCCGTTTCAGGTGGCTCGTAGTTTGCAGTATCCACATAGTGCACACCTGTCGCTAAGCAAGCATCCATAATCGTTAAGTCCTGATAAGGTAACGCTACGTTAATGACAACATCTGGTCCGAAACTTTTAATAAGTTCGATTAATTCATCCGTATTGTCAGCGTCTACCTGTGCAGTATGAATCTTTGTTTTTCCGCCGTCTAGTTTTTCTTTTAGAGCGTCACATTTTGAAACAGTTCTACTTGCGATACAAATTTCCTCAAATACGTCCGAATTTTGAACACACTTGTGTACCACAACACTGGCTACTCCGCCAGCTCCTATAATCAATGCTTTACCCAATTGTCTACCCCCAAGTTCATATAAAAGTATTGTCAAACAAGCTGATTATACAGAAATTTGTTTTACTACTCAATCATTGTTTTTAAAATTCTACAAAAAAATTTTTATTACAACATTTTATGATAGAGGAGTCCTTTATAGTAATTTGCTGAAATTGTATGAGAATTGTGTGCGTGCCTGGCACTCAACGGTTAATTTCACTGTGGTGTTCACAGTACGCCGTTATGCAAAATCAGAGCTAGCGTGAACTGCAAACGTTATACACCTTGTGAGCAGGAGTACGCATAGATGTATAGTCGACGATGAAGAAATTGTGTGAGAATTGTGTATGTGCCTGGCACTCAACGGTTAATTTCACTGTGGTGTTCACAGTACGCCGTTATGCAAAAAACAGAGCTTGTGGAACTGCAAACGTCTACGATACACCTTGTGAGCAGGAGTATGCATAGATGTATAGTCGACGATGTATAAATTGTGTGAGAATTGTGTATGTGCCTGGCACTCAAACTGGCACTCAAACTTGATGCTCTTCGTCTCCCCATAAATAAAAGATAATAATTAGCAGGGTACTTAATAATCCCATCACGAGGCCATAGGTGCTGAAGGCCACTTGTACTTGACTTTGTAAAGCGTAAATGAATATGGCTCCTAGTATGATTAAATTGCCCATAATCAGTAAGAACAGTTGAAAACGTCGATTCATAGCAAGCCCCTCCTAAAAATGAAATTTGCTTGGCCTATTGGTGAAGAAATTTCCTTCAATTATCGCACAATTCAGAAAAATATCCAAATAATAACTACTGCTAATTACAAATCCCATAATTGGCTGTGCTTGGGGATTATTCTCTTTCTTTTAGCTAGTGGTCTAACTCATTACACATTGCTAGCCGTATTTTGTCGATGCCATAAATAAGAGTGACAAACTGTATATTACGAAAAAGGGTTTATCATGCGTCGGTTTTCAGGATAATTGCTGTTTTTCTCTATAAAGATGGTAAACTACCTATAAGACTTTGGTTTTGTGAAGGTGAGGATTATATGGTGATAAAACATTTTGATCAGCAAGTACAACAAGTTAATGAATTCTTTGTTAGTGGACAAGTAAAAGAAAGCTATACATTAGCGAAAGCATTACTAGTGGATGAATCATTTGCAGCACATGCAGCATTTGCCATGATTCAGCAGCATGTAGCGCTTTTAGAGGCGAATGGCTATGCTAATATGCCAAGCACGACTAATGACACTGTAAAGCAAAGTGTAGAACGGACAGATGGCTCGTATCCTGAACGGGATGTCCTTGCCGCTTATATTGGTAGCCAAGACGAAGCGCAATTTGGACAAGTAGTGGATGAATTATTGGCAGGGTCTATTGAAGCACAGGCGAATGCTTACTATACAATGGCTGAATATTTTGTACTTGCAGAAGAACCTGACAAAGCAATGGTTCAATATGCGGAGGCGATTAATCTACAGCCGAATACAGCACTTTACTGGGGGGCATTTGCACAGTTCATAAATCGCGTTGAAGCGAGCCCGTATTTGGCATTGCGCCTTATTGAAGAGGCGATTCAGCTAGATAGTATGAACCCTCGATGGCATTATATTCAAGGTAATATATTGTTCCAGTTAGTCGCAGCAACAAAAAATTTAAGCTACTTACCGGCTCTAGAGGAGGCTTGGCAAAAAGCGAAAAAACGTTGCTCTGCTAAGCAAATTGCGTTAAAGGTTGACCTTGCTAAATCAGAGGATTTACTAGCGCAGTGGAAGAAGCAGATGCTGTAAGTAAGACGTTGCACATTAATCGCTGATAAAGCATGAGAAATCGCGGGTAACACCACTGAGGTCGCTGATAGAGTTTGGCGAGTGTGCTCTGACACCATTTTTCTTGCATATTTATAAATGTTTCAGTGCCTGGCACGTCTTGAAAGTGCATTGTCACAGGCATTAAAGCTGTTTTTAAAGTGAATATTTATAAATTGTTTGTGTGCCTGGCACTATTTTATGTTAGAATATTCCTATAAACGGACGTAAGAAGCTTATTTTATTGCATGAAAGAAGTGTTTGTTTGAGTTTATATGTTGCGTATGTATTAGTTGGACTTGCTATTGCAATGCCTGTTGGAGCCATTACGGTCGAAATGACCAAGCAGGGGTTAAAAAATGGCTTTATGCATGGCTGGGCGGTAGGACTTGGTGGTATGACGGTTGATGTTGTGTTAGTTTTTGCTTTGTATATGGGACTTGCTTCTATATTAGCGATGCCGATTATTCAACTGCCAATGTGGATTATTGGGGCCGGATTTTTGTTTTTACTTGGGCTAGATTCTATCAAAAATGCCGATCATGATATTACACTTGCGGGTGAAAAGGTAACAAAATCGTTTTTCACATCGTATCGAAATGGGCTTCTTGTAGCGATTTCTCCAGGAAATCTCGTTTTCTGGGTAAATGTATTCGGTGTTGTTCTAGCAAAATCGTATGACAAAGGAGAGTCTGCCAACTTCCTTGTAATAGCAGCTGGTATACTTAGTGGTATTTTACTGCACGACATAGGTTTGATGACAATTGTTTCTGTTACCCGAAGAGCGATGAATCGTAAGATGATTAAAATATTGACGATGATATCAGGCGTCTTATTAATCGTTTTTGCGGGTTACTTTATTTATGAATTTATTCAAGGCATAAAAATGTACAGATAAGCATGCACAAAAGGCATTGAGAAGGAAAAATCTCAATGCCTTTTTCTGTTGTAATGGTTAGGCTGGCATTTCACTTTGTTCATGAATACAAGCTAAAATTTCTTCTGCCACTTGATGGGCCAATGTTAATTCAGAAGTAAATCCTACACAAGAACAATTCATTTCACCTAAAATGTAGCAATCCTCACCAGCATCATTTGTATCCAGCATAAAATCAGCTGTCCAAATAAGCGGTAGGTCGTAATTTCCTAATAAGTTTGTGACAAGCGGTAGCTGTGATAAAAAGTTTTGAACAAGCTCTTGCCAATCTTCAGGTTTATCGTAGCGGTATTGCGCACCAGAGAAAAGTGTCGCACTAAAGGCATCTTCTGTATCGGCAGGTTTTTTATGTACGACGTGAACTGGTTTATCACGCAACATAAATAAGCGGATTTCACCTTCCGTAATACGTGGCAGGAAGCGCATATCAATTAACATCCCATTAGCGCCCGTGATGTATTGCTCACAAAAAGCCATGAATTCACCTAGCTGCCAATATTCTACATGATTATCTTTCGCCTCCGTACATTTAATTTTCGCATCAAGCGGTACAACCGTAGTGCCTGCAGGTAAAGGTTCGACTAATTTGACACGCCAAATACCTTCGCCAGTTGAACCTCTATTTTGCTTTAATACGCGTTCAGTGATCGCAAGAGAGGTAGGGAACTGTTCCTTAAAAGCCTCAATCGTGTAATAAGCAAATGTATCATCAGGCACTAAATTTGTAGACACTAACTTTGATAACACGTCTTTCGAACCATAGCCAATCATCGCATCAGGATGCGGCATGCCGATCACTCCAGCTGCACATAAATCGCGGAGCATTGCAAAATATTCTTCCTCATGTTCGAGATTGCCAGGATTTATACGAGATACATAGGCAATGGCATGTTCTTTTACATAATCAAAAATTTCGTCCTTTTTTGTTAAGTCAAAAAACACGACTTCCGCATCTTGCCCACGTTGTTTGAGTGCATTTACCATTGGCATCGTATCTTGTCGGTAGCCATCGGGTCCTTTATCAGAGCCTCCGTGTACCTCGAAGAAAATTACTTTTCTATTCATATAAATGCCTCCTTTATTTCATGATATTTTTTAGTATACTGGACAACTAAGGAGAAAAGATATATGAAATATGTAAAATTTATATACAAATTCATAGTGCAAATTTTCAATCTAGGAGTTAACGCCTAATATTTTTTCAAATAATAAAATTTTCTCATAATTAACTAGTGATTTGGTATTTTATTGCAAGTCGATATTTTTTTTCTGAAAGACAGTAAGATATAAAATCATACATAGAATGAGCAATGTTCCAATTAGTTGGAAGCCCCCAAACGGGATTTGAAGCCATAGTACACTTGTTATAACAGCCATTAACGGTTCGAGGCTACCAAGTAAGCTTGTTTCTTTCGGAGATAAATAATGCAAACTGGCAATATAAAACCAAAAGGCTAGCATTGTCCCGAAAATAATAATAAAGAAAAAATAAGCAGTCGTTGCCACTGTCCAAGTCGATAGATCAATGTGCCATGGCTGATAAAAGATACTCATCGTAGCACCCCCAATAAGCATCGCCCAACCGACAACAAGTAATGAATGGAATTGCTGTAAAAGTGGCACGGCATATAATGTGTAAAAGGCAACGGAAAGACCTGACAATACACCCCACACAATACTCATCATTGGAACTGAAAGCGTGGAAAGGGAACCGTTTGTCAACAGTAAGGTTGTGCCAGCAAGTGTCAGTGTAACAGCAATGCCATCTTGCAGCGTTAGTTTACTATGGCCTCTAATAATATAAAATCCAATGATAAAAAGCGGGGCTAAATATTGTAACAATGTCGCAACAGCAGAATTACCGATGGCGATCGACATCATATAGGTGTATTGCACAGCAAGCATACCTAGCAAACTAAAAAGAATTTGTCGAAACGCATCCTTTTTTGTGCGCCACATGACAAAGATGGATTGATGGCGATGGGTCATTTTGTAGATGGCGATTAATAGGATGCCGGCAAATAGCAGGCGACTGGACACCAGCCAACCAACTTCGATACGTTCATGCTGGAAAAGTTTTTGGGCAACTGTTCCACCAATCCCCCAAAAACTCGCGCCGAGAATTACGAGCATTAAACCTAAAGCTCGACTTTTATTAAGTTGTTGATTCATTTCTATAGCATCTCCTAAACTATCAATATAAAGTAATTATAAAGAACTTTCAGCGCAAGAAATATCGAATTATAGAGTAGGAAATATCAATATATTGAGGTGGTTGTCTTGGCATTAACGCATATTAAAGTAGCGAAGGATTTACAGGAACTAACATTACATGGCTCGAATGCCTTTCCGGTGGCATTATATGAAACGCATTTGCAACTGGATCGTTCGGATTTTTTACCGTTACATTGGCATAAGGAAATTCAATTTGTATATGTGAAAAGTGGACGTGTCGAGTATCGCATCGGGGCAGATGTCTTGTTACTTGAGGCAGGCGAAGGGGTATTTGTCAATGCAGCGTGCTTGCATGAAGCGAAGCCCGCAAACGTTGAGCAGTCCTTGCTTTTTTGTATAAATGTCGACCCGAAATTATTAGGAGGGCATGACGGGAGTATTTTAACGGTTAAATATATCAGTCCATTTATCGAAAATAATCGTTTGCCATATGTAAAGCTTTCGGGCGAACTTGCACAAGCAGTGGAAAATATTGCGCAACGATTAAAAGCACAACAGCCCTATTTTGAAATTCAAGTGTGGCGCGCATTATTATCGCTTTGGGAAGCAATTTTATGTCAATCCAAGCTAACCGAGGAGACGATGCAATCCTCTATGATTGTCCAACATGAGCGGGCAAAAGAAATGCTCGATTATATACATCGCCACTATCAGGAAAAAATAACGCTTGAACAGTTAGCCACACATGTTTTTTTAAGCAGAGCAGAATGTAGTCGATACTTTAAAAAAATAGTAGGTATAACGCCGTTTACTTATCTGTTACATTATCGTCTGCGGAAAAGTATGGAGCTGTTGAGAGATAGTGAGCATTCCATCACCTTGATTGCCTCTATAACTGGCTTTAGTACGGTTAGTTACTATATTGAGCAATTCAAAGTGTATACAGGCTATTCACCACATGTATATCGCAAAAAATTTTTTGCACAAGTAAATGAGTGAACAATCTATGACATCAGTAAGCATAGTATGTACTTTGTTCTATGAAAGGGTTTGCAAATTATACCAAATAATTTAAAGTGAACATAAGAAGTGAAAACGGGGTGTGACATCCTCAAAAAGGGGCGATTTACAATGATAGCTTTACAGAAGCAACATATTTGGCTTGCGTTGTTATTTGTTGTGTTCATTAGCAACTACGCGCTCTATAATACGGGACTTGGTTTATCCATTTTACCCGTTGAAACAACGGGTGTTGTGCTAGGCTCATTAATTGATTTAATTGTCGTTATGCCATTGTTAATGATGCTGTATAAACGTAAGTTTTCCATTAAGCAAGCGATCCTTTTAGCCGCAGCAGGTTGTATTGCCGCACGTTTGATTATTCCCATTCATCATTTACAGCCGTTTGTTGCGTTGACATGGGCTGGCTTTGTAGTGGAAGGGGTATTCATTGCTATAGAAGTTTTGGTTGTTGTCACGCTTTTTTATTACATGCCTAAAATTGTGGCGGATGTACGAGCAAGCGCACTACCTGCTATTTTTTCGTTTCCGCAAGCTGTTGAAAAACATGCACCGAAATACACTGTTATTCAAATGCTTTGTGCAGATTTACTCGTTCTTTATTATGGATTTGCGAGTTGGAAGCGCAAAGAACGAACGGGTATCACATTGCATAAAAACTCTAGTTATATTGCTTTTCAAATAATGATGATTCATGCAATTGTTATCGAAACAATTGGACTCCATTGGTGGCTACATGAAAAATCACTGTTGCTGTCTATCCTATTGTTAATCATAAATGTCTATTCCGTCGTCTTTTTTATAGCGGATATGCAAGCCATTCGTTTAAACCCTCTTTATGCAACAAATGATGCACTCTATATATCTTTAGGTTTAATGAAGCGGGCGACCATTCGCTTTGCGATGATCGAAAAAATAGAAGAAGAGCAGGAACTACTAAAAGGAAAATTACCGAAGGATACAATTGATTTTATCGCACGTGATTTTGGAGAAGCTTATCCACAATTAATATTGAAGATGAAAGAACCAGTAGAAGTAACGTTTATGTTAGGAATCAAAAAGCGTTACCAGGCCGTCGCTATTAAAGCAGATCAAGCACAGCAATTAAGGGCAAGCATTGTTCATGGCATGGCTAATAATAAAGAATGAATTAGACCACCTAATGCCTCGCACAAGTGTGTGCGAGGTTTTTGAGTGTATGTAATGGACAATAAATAGATGCTGTTTCTTAGTTGTGAAAGCTATCCTCTATTTTTTACTAGGGAAAATAAGATACGATATACTAATAACAGCATCCACAATTAACACGATGCCCCAAACTTTCATGACTTGTAATAAGGAAGATGTATCCGTAAGTTGACCAATAAAGACTATCATTGCATACAATAAACTAGCACTAATGGCGTAGGCGATGACGTGAAGACCGAGCATTTTCATTTCATGAATACCTTTTGCAAGCCCTGTTCGTCGTTTCTTATCGAGCGGCCGTTTTAAAAACCATTGTTGAAACTTTTCATCTGCCCAAGCAATCATTGTTTTACCATAGGCAATCGACACGCCGATATAGACGGCGGCAATTCCATGAGACGTGGAAGCAGGTGTTCCAGCTCGTAAGTCCAGCACGGTTAGCCCTATTAGTATGAGGTCGATCACAGGTGTAAGAGCAAAAAAGACGATGCTCAATGTTGTTTTTTTGAAACGATATCTACAAATTAAACCAAGTAATATAACAATCCAAAACGCAATTTCAGCCGTAATAATCCATGCAATCATAAAAGATCCTCCTTTATTTAATACGGTTGTATTAAATAAAATTACCATAAAGTTTTAAATAATACAAATGTATTAAAATAGTCTATACTAGTTATATGCCTAAAATAGTGAATCATGAAGAAAGAAAAGCAAGTATTGCAAAAGCCACTTGGAAGGTCATTGCAAGGGATGGTCTTAGAGGTGCTACAGTACGGTCAATAGCAAAGGAGGCAAAGTTATCATTAGGGGCTGTTCGCTATTATTTTAACACGCAGGAAGAATTAATTGTCTTTGCGATGGAGTTAGTGGAACAGCAAGTGAATGAGCGTATTGCCGAGCACATGCAAAAGCCATTACCGATAAAGCAAATGATTGTCGCTATCCTGCTGGAACTCGTACCAATATCGGAGCAACATCTTATCGAAATGCAAGTGTGGTTGGAATTTGTTTCGTATAAAGTACGTAATGGAGAACGAGCAGAAGAAAATATGTTAATCGGTATGCACAATATTTTCCGTTATTTACAACAAGCAAATTTGTTGAGAGAGGGTCTTGTCGTGCAGGATGAAATACAGCATTTACATGCATTTATTGATGGACTTGCACTGCATGTTTTCATGGGCTTAGTGCCGATGGATAAAAGCCGCATTCAGCTTTTAATTGAAAAGGAAATTGATAAACTTCTAAACGAATAAGAGCAAAGCCATTGCCCATCTAGTATTAATCTAGATGGGCAATGGCTGTTAATATGTCCTCGCTCACAGCGTCCCAAAATTGTTGTTGTACTGAATCGTTGTATGTATAAAGTTCTTTATTTTGCACATGCCGGTAAATCTCAGCAATCGTTTCCTTGTGGAAATGGAGGCGATGATTTAATGCTTGTCGTTCTTCTTCGATACAAAAAACCTTATAGATGTCTACTAAACGTTCGAGCTTAGCGCACTTTTGTTTTATGGCTTCATATTGCACTTGATGAAAACGACCGACTGCAGTATGCATCGAAATATTTGCTCGATGTTCAGCTTGTAATGAACGATACTCCTCCTGCCGAATAGCCAATCGATACCAAAATTCATAGCGTAGCGGTAAGTCCCTTATTTCGTAAGTAAGCAAGGCATTTAAAATAGTACTCATTTGTTCAGATGAATCAATCATTTTCTCTGCTTCTTTAAACAGGCCAAACATTTTGCCACCCCCTTAACTTGTTAAATACTACAGCATATGCTAAAAATCCTTTTTCATTTCTTTAAAAAGAATGTTGGTCATTAAACACCGATACTACACCTCCTAAATGAAAAACGAATAATAATTTTTAATAAAAATGCAAAAAAGGGCATTTACAAAGTGAAAAAGAATGTGTTAACTTAAAAACTGTAGTTGGTTAACTTAAGTGAAGGGGGGATTGTAAAATGCCATATTTTTGGGTTGTTGGAACCGATACAGATGTTGGGAAAACAATGGTTACCACATTATTAATGCGCAATTTACAAAAACAGGGTTTACGCGTCATGCCCTATAAGCCCGTTCAAACGGGAGAAGTATTTAATGGCGAACAATCTTTTTATTACGATACAGCCATGTATGAAAAATATTCGCTTCAATCACTGGACCTTAAGAATTTAAACGGTTATTCGTTTAAAGAAGCGGCATCGCCACATTTTGCGGCTCAACTGGAGGGGCAGCAAATCGATACACAGCGATTATTAAGTCAAATGCAACAATTACAGTCCACGTACGATGTTGTCATTTGCGAAGGAGCAGGTGGGCTCTTTGTACCATTAGATACATATGGTAAAACGACACTATTAGATGTCATCGTTCAAAGTAAACTTCCCGTAGTCGTTGTTACACGAACAGCACTCGGTACAATTAATCACACACTTTTAACGTTAGAAGCATTAAATAAACGGAATATCGACGTGTTAGGTATTGTCTTTAACGGACATACGGAAAGTGAGATGGAGCAAGATAATATCCAAATGATTTTACAGCATCATCCACTGCCATTTGCGACGATACCGAAGCTAGAAGATCCATCGCAAATAGCTGAATATGCTCTTCGTGACACATCGTTGTTTGAAAGGCTGTTAAAACATGAAACAATTATTAACTGAGTTACAAGAAATCGATTTACAACATGTTTGGCACCCTTGCTCACAAATGAAAGATTATGAGGACTTTCCACCAATTGTCATAAAAAAAGGACAAGGTGTATGGTTGTACGACGAACAGAGTCAGCGCTATCTTGATGCGGTATCTTCCTGGTGGGTGAATATATTTGGCCATGCTAACCCACGTATTAGCCAAGCATTAAGTGATCAAGCTTTTACGTTGGAGCATGCCATTTTTGCGAATTTTTCGCATGAACCTGCAATTAAGCTCGCACAAAAATTAGTAGCGTTAACGCCACAACGTTTGCAAAAAGTATTTTTTGCCGATAATGGCTCATCCGCTATCGAAATTGCCTTAAAAATGAGTTTTCAATATCATATGCAAACGGGCAAAACAACGAAAAAACGATTTTTAGCATTGACCGATGCTTATCATGGTGAAACACTCGGTGCGTTATCGGTTGGTGGGGTTGATCTTTATAATGAAGTGTATCAACCATTATTATTGGATACGGTACGCGCACAGGGACCTGATTGTTTCCGTTGTCCATTTAATCAGCATCCCGAAAGTTGCCATGCCCAATGTATTCAATTTGTAGAAGATCAACTGATGCTTCATCATATGGACATCACAGCGGTCATTATTGAGCCACTTATTCAAGCAGCGGCAGGTATGAAAATGTATCCAGCAATTTATTTGCGCCGCTTACGGGAGCTATGTACGAAATATGATGTTCATTTAATCGCAGATGAAATTGCGGTAGGCTTTGGACGAACAGGTACACTTTTTGCCTGTGAGCAGGCGGATATTACACCGGATTTTATGTGTTTATCTAAAGGTTTGACAGGTGGCTATTTACCGCTGTCGGTCGTCTTAACGACAAATGAAGTTTATCAGGCATTTTATGATGATTATGGGACAATGAAGGCATTTTTACATTCGCATAGTTATACAGGGAATACGCTTGCATGTCGTGTGGCACTTGAAGTGTTGACGATGTTTGAAGAGGAACAGTACATCGCGATTGTGCAAGAAAAAGGTCAACGCATGCGCAAGCTAGCCGAGCAGGCTTTTGCTGACTTGCCTTATGTTGGTGAATATCGTCAAGTAGGCTTGGTCGGGGCAATTGAATTAGTGGCGAATCGCGAGTCGAAAGAGCCTTTGCCGAGTGAGGAGCGTATAGGCTATCAAATCTATAAAAGAGCATTGGCAAAAGGATTATTGATTCGGCCACTGGGCAATGTGTTGTACTTTATGCCTCCTTATATTATTACGGACGATGAAATGCAATTTATGATTCAGACAACGCAAGAAACAATCGTCCAATTTTTTAAAGAGCGGGAGGATCAGGCATGCTTCAACGACAATCAACATTATCACTTGTAATGATTGCCATGTTTGCTTCTTTAACTGCCATTGGGGCATTCATAAAAATACCTTTGCCAGTCGTACCGTTTACTTTACAGATTGTCTTTGTCTTTTTGTCGGGCTGCTTGCTTGGTGCGCGCAATGGTTTTTTAAGTCAGCTTGTATACATTGCCATAGGCTTAGTTGGCTTACCGGTCTTTACGCAAGGGGGAGGCATTACCTATGTATTGCAGCCGACTTTTGGTTACTTAATAGGCTTCGCACTTGCAGCACTCGTGATTGGGGCCATGATTAATCGACTAGAGGCACCCACGAAAAAGCATTTTATCATTGCAAATATTGTTGGGCTCATCATTATCTATGCAGTGGCGGTACCGTATTTATATATGGCATTGAACCTCTGGTTAAATATGAAATCAAGTTGGTCTCATGTATTTTTAGTGGGCTTTGTAAATAGCATTGTGGCAGACTTTTGCTTAGCGATCGCTTCAGCACTTTTAGCTGAACGACTATATAAAGTATTTCGTTCTGCTAGAGCTCTAAAATTTGTGCAAGTTGAAAAGGAGAATGTTCAATGAATTGGTTACAGTTAGCAGATGAAGTCATTGCAGGCAAAATGATTAGCAATGAAGAGGCACTTGCCATTTTAAATAGTGATGACGATGATCTTTTAAAACTAATGGATGGAGCCTTCGCTATCCGCAAGCATTATTACGGCAAAAAAGTAAAATTAAATATGATTATGAATGCAAAGAGTGGTTATTGTCCTGAGGATTGTGGCTATTGTTCGCAGTCATCGAAGTCGACAGCTCCAATTGACAAATATCCATTTATTACGAAAGAAGAAATATTAGCAGGCGCAAAACGAGCGTTTGACAATAAAATTGGTACGTATTGCATCGTAGCAAGTGGACGTGGTCCAACGCGCAAAGACGTCAATGTTGTCAGTGAAGCGGTCGAAGAAATTAAAGCAAAGTACGGCTTAAAAGTATGTGCTTGCCTTGGGCTTTTAAAAGAAGAACAAGCCCAACAATTAAAAGCAGCCGGTGTGGATCGCTATAATCATAATTTAAATACATCTGAGCGCCATCATTCCTATATTACGACTACCCACACGTATGAAGATCGTGTAAACACGGTAGAAATTGTCAAGAAACATGGTCTTTCACCTTGCTCAGGTGCTATTATTGGCATGAAGGAAACGAAAGAGGATGTTGTAGAAATTGCACGAGCACTGCATCAGTTGGATGCAGACTCCATCCCAGTTAACTTCCTACATGCGATTGATGGTACGAAACTGGAAGGGACACAGGAATTAAATCCTCGTTATTGTTTAAAAGTATTAGCGTTATTCCGCTATATAAATCCGACGAAGGAAATTCGAATTTCGGGTGGCCGCGAAGTCAATTTAGGATTCCTTCAGCCATTTGGTATGTATGCGGCCAATAGTATATTTGTTGGGGACTATTTAACGACAGCAGGGCAGGAAGTCAATAGCGATTATCGCATGCTTGAAGATTTAGGCTTTGAAATTGAGTTAACACAAAAGCAAGAAGAAGTATTTTGTTCGTAAAAAATCATCATCTTTTGAAATAAAATCTACTACTACTTTATGATGATTGAAATTGAAAAAACCGTTTGTACGTCGTGGAAAAGGCGGACAAACGGTTTTTCTATACGCTTCAGAGATAGAATTGTAAACACCTATGGTTCGAATATATACCTAAAATATCTAGAATTTCACAAAATGTTCAATGAAAGCGTTTTGAAATTGAACAGTTTGTGAAGGGCTTCACATAAAGCTTTATTTTTTAAAAAAAGAGCGTACAATAAGAATCAGCAAGAGTTGTTATAAAACAGTTTGTTCTTTGTATCACAATTTAGGTGATTGTTATATTACAAAAATAAAAGCGAAAGGAGAGGTTAGAATGTGGGTTGTAACCGTATTTGAGAATAAAAATATTCGTATTTTTGAATATACAAATAAAAATGAGGCAACTGCTGCTTTAGCAAAATATAAGAAAAATGCCGTGTTAACATATACAAAATAATAGGCTAAATGACAACAACCCTATCTGTACGCTAAAACGTACAGATAGGGTTGTTTGTTTTACTTAGTGCACGATGATTGACAAGGCACTATAAACTAACAACAGTGCCATGACAAGATTAAATGGCTGACGATAGGTGGTCAGTACTTTACGAAAAGCTGAACCGAAAAGTGCCCAACTAAAGGTACTTAATATACCGACAAACCCTAACAATAATGAAAACAACAAGTAGCTTATATTGGAAGAATAATACGGCAGGATATAGGTAGCTACGACCGTTATGCCAAATAAAATCCCTTTTGGATTGACGTACTGGAGAATGGCTCCTAAAAGCATGAAGTTGCGATTAGGTTCTTCAGAATGGTGAGTGCTATCTCCATTGTCTTTGGATGTGACGATTTTAAAAGCTAAATAGAGCATATAGATTACCCCTAAAATGGTTAATGGAAAGGTAATAATGGGCATGACATTGCTAAGGGCAACATTAAAAAAACAGCTTAAGCCAGTTATGGTGAAAAAACCGATGCCGACACCTAGACAAAACTGCAACGTTTTTAGCAATCCATATTGGTTGGCAAACGCCATCGCCATAATATTATTGGGACCTGGTGTAAAGCTTGTAATCACTACAAATACGATAAAAGATATGTAAGGCATGATAGACCTCCTGATTGTTCGTATGTTATAATGTCCAAAACAAACACTATAACGTCGTTCTTTATATTATACATAATGTGCGTTATATTGTACATATGCGATGGGGTGAATAATGTGGAGGAAATCCATCTTATTTTTGCAAAAAATTTAAAAGCAATTCGAGAAAAAGAAAAATTAAGCTTAGAAAAAGTTTCACAGCTATGTGGTGTCAGTAAAACGATGATTGGGCAAATAGAAAGAGGCGAATCGAGTCCGACGTTAACAACCATATGGAAAATCGCAAATGGGCTAAAAGTGTCGTTTACTTCACTGATCCATCAACCACAGTCGGATACCGAAGTCGTGTTAAAAAAAGATCTTCAAGTTTTGACAGAGGATGATGGCAAATATAGAGTATATCCGAATTTTCCATTTCAAGAGGAGAGTCGCTTTGAAGTTTATACAATCGAGATTGATCAAGGGGGACAATTAAGCGCAGAGGCGCATAAAGAAGGTACGGAGGAATATATTACAGTTTTTGAAGGGGCTTTACTAATTCGCGTCAATGAAAAAGACTATACGTTGACAGCAGGTGATGCCATTCGTTTCAAAGCTGACCGACCACATTTTTATCGAAATGCGGGGCAATCATTAACAAAGTTAAGCATGACCATCTATTATCCGGCCAACTGATAAAAAGAACCGTACAAGCGTGTTCAATCGCGCTCATACGGTTCTTTTGCTGTTATAAAATACTACCTAAACGTTTAATACCTTCACGAATCACTTCAGGTGTTGCATTTGTATAGTTGAGACGCATCGTGTTGACGCCTGTTTTCGATGTATAGAAAGGGTCACCTGGAACGAAAGCAACTTTTTGTTCCATTGCTTTGTTGAAAACATCTAAGGCAGCAGCGCCGTTATTCATCGTAGCCCAAATGAACATCCCGCCATCTGGTCGTGTGTACTCAACGTGTGCAGGGAAAAATTCTTGCATGGCATCTAACATGGCATCGGATTGATTTTTATATAAAGCAATAATTTTTTTCACATGTTCAGTATAATCATTGTTTGCTAAGTAATCATAAATCACATATTGCGAGAAAATATTTGTGTGCAAATCAGTCGCTTGTTTGGCTGTTTCAATATGTTTCATTAACTCTTTGTTTTTCGTAATAATAAAGCCTAGACGCATACCTGGTGTCACTGTTTTAGAAAAAGAACCTAGTAAAATACTATTTTCAAGTTTTCCGGCACCGATATAAGGTAGTGGCTCACCTTGGAAACGTAATTCGCCATATGGATCGTCTTCAATTAATGCGACATCGTCGTATTGCGCAATCATGTCATATATTTGTTGACGTTTTTCTTTTGAATACGTAAGACCCGTTGGATTTTGGAAGTTTGGTACAGTGTAGATAAATTTCACATTCGGTTGCTGTAAAGCTTTCTCTAACTCTTCTAAATTAAGACCATCGTTTTCCAGTGTTACACCATGGAACGTCGGCTCACTTAATGTGAAGGCTTGGATTGCACCTAAGTAGCCTGGCTCCTCAATAATTATGCCATCACCTTTGTTAATAAGTACTTTCCCAAGTAGTTCAAGTGCTTGTTGTGAACCAGTTGTAATTAAAATATCATCCGCATCGATTGCTAGCCCGTGCACACGTCTGTATTTTGCAGCAATGTATTCACGTAATGGCGCATACCCTTGTGTCGATGAATATTGGAATAGGCGACTGCCATTTTCACTAATGGCATGGTCTACAGATGCTTTTAAAGCATCAATTGGGAAAGAGATTGGATTTGGAAGCCCTCCTGCGAAGGAAATGACGTCCTCAGCATCCGTCACTTTCAAAATATTACGGATGAATGAAGAAGGTGTGTTTAAGATTCTTTCAGAATATTGCATAATTTTATCGGTCCCTTTTTCTGATTTTTAAAAATTATATCATTGTCATCATATGCATACAATATTATGATTGTATGCAAGACAATAAAATATTGTATGCATGCGTGAAGAGAGGGATGTGAAAAATGCCATTTAATTCATTTGAACAATACCCAATGAGTTGGAAGCCGAATATAAGCAATTGTTCAGTGCCGTTATATATTGCTATTGCTGAACAGTTAGAACAAGATATAAAAGAAGGCATTTTATTGCCAGGTACAAAGTTGCCGCCACAACGGGAACTGGCGGATTATTTAGATGTTAATCTGAGCACAATTACACGAGCGTTCAAGCTGTGTGGACAAAAGGGTTTGATTTATGCATCGATCGGGAGCGGTACATTTGTTTCTTCTGATGCGGCCACAAATAAAATTTTATTACCTACAAGTAATTCGGCTCATTTAATTGAAATGGGCTCTGTATTGCCTGATACTTTTGCCAATGATGAAATTACCCGCTATATGAAAAAAATGTTGAATGATACAAACGTCAGCAAGCTTTTTCAATATGGGCGACCAGAGGGCAATGCTTGGCAAACAGAAGCGGCTACAAAGCTTTTAGACAAAGTAGGCTTTCAAACCGATCAGCCAATAGTGCTCGGGGCAGGTGGACAAAATGCGATTGTCGGCACATTAGCTGCATTATTTCAACCAGGAGATCGTATTGGAACAGATCCAATCACCTATGCGGGCATTAAAACGGCGGCTAATATGCTTGGCATTCAACTAGTAGCGATTCAGCAAAAAAATGGAGAGATGACGAAGGAAGGTCTACTCTATGCATGTAAAAATGAGCATATTAAAGGTCTATATGTGATTCCTGATTTTCATAATCCGACGACCCATACGATGTCTAGTGAGACAAGGAAGATCATTGCAGAAGTGGCAAGACAAAAAGATATTATCGTTATTGAAGATGCGATTTATAGTTTTTTAAAGGAACAACCTCTTGCGCCGATTGCTTTTTATGCACCTGAAAAGGTTGTTTATATCGCCAGTGTCTCCAAAACGATTGCTCCTGGTTTAAGGCTTTCATTTATTGTGACACCGACTGCATTAAGAAAGAAAATCATTGAAACACTTTATACGATGAACATTTCCGTATCACCAGTGATGGTGGAACTGACAGCGAGGCTCATTCAAGATGGTGTAGCACAAACGATTTTAGAGAAACATCGTTTATATGCGAAGCAACAAAATGCACTTGTCAATCAATATTTAGGAGACTATCACATTTTAGGTGAGGATGAATGCATTTTTAGATGGCTTCTACTGCCTGAAAAATTTACAGGAGTGCAGTTTGAATTATTGGCATCGAAAGCAGGGGTGCAAGTGTATGCCGCCGAGCGTTTTGCGGTAGGCAAGGCGAAACCAGTAAATGCTGTTCGATTGGCGGTTACTGCACCAGAAAATAGCATGCAGCTTGAACAAGCCTTAACGATATTAAAAGAATTGCTCGAAAGTGATGGCGATTATACATTTGTAGATTAAAATAAGTAGTACATATTAAAGGTTGTGTGGTGATGATATGGAACATAAAGGGCGCATTATTTTTCATGTAGATATGAATAGTTTTTATGCATCTGTTGAGCAGGCGCATGATCCTAGCTTAAAAGGTAAGCCGATAGCGATTGCGGGAAACCCGAAAGAAAGACGCGGGATTTTAGTAACCTGTTCTTATGAGGCGAGAGCGCTCGGTATTTATACGACGATGTCAGTTCATGAAGCGAAACGAAAATGTCCAGAGCTATTATTACTACCGCCAGATTTTCAAAAATATAGAGAAGCTTCAAAAGCGATGTTTGCTATTTTACGCAGCTATACGGAATTGGTAGAGCCTGTGTCAATTGATGAAGGCTATATGGACGTTACATTATTAAGTAAGGAGCGCCATGCACTACAAATTGCCCAGGAAATACAAACGCGGATATTAACAGAGTTAGATTTACCTTGTTCCATCGGTGTGGCACCGAATAAATTTTTAGCAAAAACAGCCTCGGATATGAAAAAACCGATGGGCATCACGGTGTTGCGACTGCGAGATATTGAACAAGTCCTGTGGCCGCTTGAAGTAGTGGAAATGCACGGCATTGGGGCAAGCACAGCAAAAAAGTTAAATGAGCAAGGCATTTTTACAATCGGCGATTTGGCAAAAGTAGAAGAACATACAATCAAACATCTTTTAGGTAAAAATGGGGTTAGGCTCCGAGCAAGAGCGAATGGTCTTGATACGAGGGAGGTCGACCCAGAAGCTATTTATGATACAAAAAGTGTCGGCAATTCTACGACTTTACCGCAAGATGTCACCGATATTCGGCTGCTCCATAAAACGATAGATGGGCTGTGTAAAAAAGTAGCAGAGCGCCTCGATGCGAAACGTTTAGCAGGCTCTACAGTGAGCATTCAAATTCGAGATGCTGATTGGCACAATCATACGCGCTCTAAATCGATGACCAATGTCATTTATCGCTTTGAAGATATTTTTGAAATTGCTTGCGCGCTCTTTGATAAGCATTGGGACGAGTCGCCTGTCCGTTTGCTCGGTGTAACCGTATCGAATGTAGTAGATCGCAAAGATTATAGTCAACAGTTGTCTATTTTCAATTTTGAAGAACATGTAAAAGATGAACCGATTTTAAAGGTAGTGGATGAAATGGAAGAGCGCTTTGGGAAAGGTATTATTACACGAGGTGTTGATATAGGCAAACGCTCCTCTTATCAATCCCAAACGAGCTTTAGCAAAGATTTTTTAGACGATCATGATGCGTGATGCGATAACAAAAAGGGGCTTTACATACAACTGTAAGCCCCGTCTTGCACGATTTATGTCAGTGGGTTAATAATACCGTAAAAAATAATATCTTCAAACGTGCCATTTTTATAAATATGGTCTTTTAAAGTTCCTTCATAATGCATACCGCACTTTTCCATAATCCTGCCAGAAGCGGGATTGGATTTAAAATAGCGGGCGTACACACGATGATAGTTTTTTTCTGTAAAGACAAAATCGATGAGCGCCTTGGCTGCTTCTGTGGCATAGCCTTTGCCCCAATGCTCTTCTCCTATCCAATAGGCAATTTCGCCATGTTGGTATTGGTGATGATTGGAAATACCAATAGCGCCATATAACTGCCCGCTTTGCTTATCGGTAATAGCAAATTCATACATTTTATCTAAGTCATAGTGCTTTTCATGATTAGCAATCCATGTAAGCGCACAATCTAATGTATAGGGATACGGTAAATTCAACGTGCTTTTGTATAAATTGTAATTATTACAATAATGGCTGACTTGTTGTGCATCCGTTTCTTTAAATAGACGTAGCAGTAGACGGTCTGTTGCTAAGGTTTTATCCGTTTTACTATAAAACATGTTACTCCTCCTATTCTTCTAGTTATGGCGTGCTATAGAAAGTATTTTCATAGTATAGCACATATAAATGGTTAATTTGTATATTTATAGGTGTATAAGTAAAGAGGCGTGATAGTACTTTCCATTGCAATGGATGAATTCAAAGAAACAAAAAACGAGCGAAGTGAATAATTAGCAATCCTATATGGCACATTAACATATAGGAGGTGGAAGAAAGATGTCTAAAATTATTGGTGTCGAACAATCGTTATCAAATGTTGAAGATGCTTTGAAGGCAAAAGGGTATGAAGTGATTCAGCTTCGTAATGAAGAAGATGCAAAGAAATGTGATGCCTGCGTCATTACTGGCCAAGACCGTGATGTCATGGGCATTAGCGATCCTATTATGGCAGGACCTGTTATCGATGCAGCTGGACTTTCTGCTGAAGAAGTGCTTCAGCGCGTAGATCATTATTTCCACTAAAAAGGCAAATGGTGCTGTTTTTGCAGTCTACTATGACAGCAAAGATAGCACTTTTTCCATTCCTTTTGGGAAGCCCTATTGTGAATATCTTTATTACAATATTTCCTATATAATAAAAACAAGTTACATATTTTATAAGACAATCATGGGTAGACATAAGGGGAGAAGAAGAATGGAAATACTTCACGCAACATTAGATGATTTAGAACAAGTAGCAGTACTATTTGATGAGTACCGTCAGTTTTATGGACTAGAGTCAGATAGAAGTAGCGCCAAAGCATTTATTCAATTACGTATGGCTTTGAAAGAGTCTGTTATTTTAATTGCTGTCGATAATGGCAAAACGATTGGTTTCGCCCAATTGTATCCAACATTTTCATCCATTGCTTTACAACGGGCATATATTTTGAATGATATTTATGTTACGGATGATGCTCGAGGCCAAGGGGTAGGCAAAGCATTAATGGAAAATGTGTTTCAATATTGTCAACAGCAATCGGCACGCTATGTAACGTTGCAAACGGCTGCTGATAATGTGCATGCACGAAAGTTATATGAAAATCTACATATGAAACAAGATCAATATTGTAATTATGTAAAGTACTTTAATTAATAATAAACGAAAACGAAAGCATCTCGTCCGTAAAGGATAGAGATGTTTTTTTTTTATGTTTTTAAAGGAAATTAGAAAGATTTGTAAAATATTAATAGTATGAACGAAAAGGAGTTGAAGTAGTGCATGTGGGAAAAACAGTTAATTGAAACCACGAGGGGGAACTTTGAACTATTTAAAAAAGGACATGGTGAACCGCTATGTGTTACGCATTTATACAGCGAATATACTGCCAATGGCAATTTATTTGCAGATAGTTTTACCGATCATTATGCTGTTTACTTAATAAATCTAGCAGGTTGTGGACATTCTACAGATGGTTTAGATGATGATTCCTATAGTATGGAATCATCTGTTAACGATTTAGAGGCAATACGACAAGCACTAGGATATAATGCATGGAGTTTTGCTGGTCATTCGACAGGTGGTATGCTCGGTCTAAAATATGCCGTGCAAGCACCGCGCCATTTATCAAAAATCATTGTCGGTGGACTATGTGCTTCAGCAGATTATATGTATCACCCTGGCAGTATTTATTGTGTGAAAAATGCCAATAACAAAAGATTGAAAGAAATTTTTGCGGTGCTCGCAAATGCGAACGCAACAATCGAAGAACGTAGAGCTGTTAATAAAGAATGGACGATGATGTCTTTATACAACAAGGAGGCGTACGAAGAAATGTTGCGTCGACCGAATAGCGGGAAAACAGTTTCTGCACGCTTAGATTATTATGCTTATAAAGAGCTGCCTAATTATGATTTACGACCTTTCCTAAACGACGTAAAAGTGCCAACTTACGTATACGCGGGTTTATATGACGCGCAATGCCCGTTTGAATTTGGAGTGGAGGTAGCGAATTTAGTATCAGCAGCTACGTTTAAAGCGTTCAATCAAAGTAATCATAATCCATTTATTGAAGAAGAAGAGGAATTTAAACAATTTGTAGCGGCCACTGTTTAAGCAAATGTGCGTCAACATGCTAACTGAACGCTAACGAAAAGGAGCTAATGATGAAAGCAATCATTTTTGATTTTGATGGAACTTTGGCGAATACTTTACCGCTTTGTTTTGAGGCTTTTCGACAAGTATTTAAAACGTTTGATAATAAGAATCTTACTGACGATGAAATAAAAGCTATGTTTGGTCCTTCTGAAACAGGAATCATCCGAAACAATCTTTTACACGCGCATAAAGAGGAAGCAATTGAATACTACTACGAGAAATATAGTGAATTACATAAAAATCTAGTAGAGGGCAATGCTGAAATACTTGCATTACTGACTTTTTTGAAAGAATCGGCAATAAAAATAGGGATATTTACAGGAAAGGCAAAAAGAAGCTTGGATATCTCTTTGCATGCGTTAAAGATGGATGGGTTGTTTGATGTCATCATCACCGGTGATGATGTACTTAGGCCTAAGCCTGATTCAGAAGGTTTAGTGAAAGCTTTAACTCTAATAGGCGTAGACAATTTTGAGGCAATTTATGTTGGAGATAGTGATGCGGATATCGTTGCTGGCTTGCAGGCGGATGTCTATACAATTGGCGTTCAATGGTTACCTGAAACCCAAACAGCACAATTTAGCGAACAACCAAATGCCATCCTAAACAGTGTCGCACAATTTAAGCCATTGTGGCTGGCGAATAATTTTTTACGAACAAAGGCGTTGTAATAAATGACAACTGGCATCAAGAAGCTAATACTTGATGCCAGTTGCTAGTTAAACATGGAATACGTCACTAATTATTGATTGAAATGCCCACACATCACGGAAATCACCGTAGTAGTGTAATCAAAAATTAGTTACCGTACTTCCAGCGTATATGGTTGTGTACTTGCTTTGCCGTGTGCTTCACTCACTTCGATATAGTATGTTCCTTGACCGAGTTCGACTAGCCCTATTTCTGCATCTTCCGCTCCGTACATATCCAATGTTTCAACGGTTTTTCCGTTTGCATCAATGATACGAATGACTCCATCTAATCCCTTTTCTGTTTGTAAAGAGAAGAATACATGGCGTTTACGGTCATTAACGAATTCGAAATAGTCTTTGTCGCCAAATGGTACACTTGCGTTAAAATATTGTGTCGCCAGCCATTTATCGCCACTGTTTGTCAGTTTCACTGGATTAGTTGGTACACCATTGACTAACTTGGAACCTGCATCTTCATCCATCGTTCTATGATTAAAAACAGTTAACGTATATGGTTGGAGCGTTACAAGCCCAGTATCGATCGCTTTCACATTGATAAAATAGCCGCGATTTCTTTTAGCCACAAAGGATGTATTGATATTAGAAGCGCTTGAAATACCAAATAGTATTTCAAATAAATTTTCACCTGCACCAAATGAAATCTCTGTTGCTAATTCATCGTCATCAATTTGCATATTACCATTTGTATCTTCGATAATGGAACCCGTTAATTTTAAGTCTAATTGTAATACTTTTGGTGTTTGACTATCTTGTCCATTTGTAAATGGAATAGAAGATAACAACAAACTTAAAATGGTATCTTCGCCTCGATGTTTATAATAGTAGAAATCACTATCATCGTTAAAAATGAGATGATTTTGATAGTTCATACCTGTTTGAATCAATTGAGCAGTTGTGGCTTCATTAATATCGTTAATTTTGTCTTCAGGAATATCGGCTATTTTATGCGAAGATAGGGTATATGGCTCGATCGAGCGGTCACCGATATTAACTACTTTGACAACATACGTTTTCTCGCCTTTCAATGGGACTGTTTTTGCATCGTTTTTTTCTAGCTTAATATCATAAAAGAGCGCGGTCAGTTTTGCATCATTTGTTAACAATGAAACTGGTTGTAATGCATGATTTTCTTCATCGTACTCAAAGATGGTACCAGCAGGTATTTGGTCCATGCCGCTAGCAACTTGGAAGCCATAAATACCATCTTCAGGCACTGTCAGTACGAAATAATCTTCATCGTCCTCCGTTTGGAAGTATGCTTTCTGTTTGTCACCAATTTCGAAAGGAATGGCGTTTGCCATAATTACATCGACTTCTTCTGCATTTTCTACAAAATCACCATCAAAGTATATTGAAAAAAACTTTTTTTCTTGCTGGCGTTTTTTTGCTTTATTGAGAGCTGCAAGGTCAGCATTGCTATAGCCGTCTTCCATATTTGGTTCAGCTAACGGTAGGCCGTCTTCATCTTCAGGTAGATGAACAACTTCTCCTTTTAATGTATAAGGAATAATGGATTCATTGTCGTTCTCTAGCTCCTCATTCTCAAAGCCACTGGACAGGAGTAATTCAAGTAAAAATTTAACAAAGCTGCTATTGGACACTTTCAGTACATATTCGTCATTTGGTTGGGCATCGAAAATAAGGCTTAAACCGTCACTTTTGAATGAACTGGAAGATTGTAACGGGGAGGCCTCGTGCCCTTCATCCTCTATTTGCTCTGTCGATGCAGCTAAGTCTTCTTTTAAATACACTTCCATTGCTGTATTAACGCCTGGAATACTTGTCAAATCAAATTTCAGCGTCGTTGGCTCAGTGACTGAAAATGTGAAATAATCTTCATCACCTTGTTGATCTGCAGACAGTAATGTGTAATTTTGTCCGGCTGTACTAAATGGGAACTGTTGAATATGATGGGCATTGTCCATGTCTAATGAATCGATTGGTAATTCATTCGTTGTTTGAACAGTGAAAACGTAGTTTGAATTACCTCGTAAGCTATAGGCACCATTATGGTCTTTGACACCAATAAGAAGCGTGCCTGCTTGTTCGGCTTTGTACAGGTAGCCTTCTTGTTTTCCTGCACGAACATCATTCACTTTTATAGGTTCTACTTCACCCTTGTGATCAGCAGGGTAGAAAAACAAGTCAAATGCATAGTCGTAGTTGCTGGCACCTTCTAGTGACAATTGAGCATATTCATCCGCGTCTAAATCCACTTTGTACCATTTCTTTTCATCTGGTAGCTTGAATTGACCTTTTTCAATATTTACTATGTTTTTATTGAGCTCTATGGCATTGTTTAGGCGCTCTTCTTTTGTTTCTGAATAGCGTTTAGGTAGGTTGTTTAAATCGAAGTGTAAAGCTTTTACAGGATCAACGAGGCCATGTCCATAGGTCAGGTCGTAACCTCTATCACCTAAGTCCTTTGCTGTCAATTCAAGTATTGCTTCTATTTCGTGTGGTTTTAAATCGGGATGTTTGGATTTTAATAATGCGACTACACCTGCAACGACAGGGGATGCCATCGATGTCCCGCTAAATGTTGCAAAGGAAGATCCTTTTTTTCCATCATAAACGGTGCTGAAAATATCTTCGCCCGGTGCGACTAAATCTACTGATGGGCCATAGTTGGAAAAGCTTGATAGCTGATTGCGTTCATTCGTGGAGCCGACGCTAATAACACCTTCGAAAGAAGCGGGGAAGGAGTAATAATCGGTTGATTCATTACCGGCTGCAGCGACAATTGTAATGCCATTATCGAGCGCTTTTTTTACAGCTGCTTCCATCAGTGGGGATTCACCATAGCCACCGAGGCTCATATTAATGATGTCTGCTTTTTGTTCAATGGCATATAAAATGCCTTGTGCGATGACAAAGTCATTTGTCGTTTGTTTACCGTTAAAAACATCGATTGGAAGAATCTTGGCATTCGGAAATACACCATGACCACCAACCCCGTTATCCTTCGTTGCGCCTATTATACCCGCTACATGTGTGCCGTGTGCATCAAAAGTAATAGAGTTAGCAGGTGTGACTGCGTTATATGGTGGAAGTACTTGCGCTTGTAAATCGGGATGTCTAAAATCCACACCAGAATCGATAACAGCTACTTTGACCTCATGATTACCAGCCAATGCTAGCGCGTTATCAATTTGCAGTAAATTTAAATGATACATATCTTTTTTGTTTGGATCTGCTACAGTGCGAAATGATTGATATTTGTAGCTTGGGGATACACTTTTTACGCCTTTTTGTTGGGCGTAATAGGCAACTGCCTCAGTTAACGATTGTCCTTTTTTAAGTTGGATCACATCGTATCCTAATGAAGGAATCGAACGAATGACTTTGGAACCAATTTTACTATGTACGGTCTTGGCAAGACCCGAATGTTTGACGATAATAGTATCGGTACTAATCCATTCGTTTCCTCCTGTGTGCATTTTGACTTGCTTGACTGCTTGCTGCTTGTTGCTAGCGAGCATCGTTGACACGAGTGCTGGGTTCTGTGGTGCTTCAGCAAAGGCAGAAGCAGCAGGAACCATTAGTGCAGTACATGCTACGACAGCGATTGATTTCATCACCCAATTTTTCAATTGATTTTCCTCCTTGCGTAAAATATGGCATTTCACTATTTATAACGGATGAAAAACTAGAAAAGTTTCATATCATAATAAAAAAAATTTGCAAGTTTTTTTAAAAAAACAGAGGATATATTCAAATAAATAAAGGGGATTCGTTTAATATACGACAAAAAACTTGCAGCATTTTTATAAACTTACTGCAAGTTTTTGTAATCTGAATATTCAAAATTGTTTGGGTGCCTGGCACTTAGATGGATGCGATTAATTTTTGTAAATCTTCCTTAGAGCGAGGCATTGATAGATTGGCATCTAGTAGTTTTTTTTGTTGCAATGCTCGCGTTATATCAAAAACCCAAGGTCGTTCAAGATGGGCTTGATCGAGCACTTCCTGTCGATAGAATAGTTCAATCGGGTCCCCGTTATAAATGATTTTTCCAGCCTCCATGACAATGATTTGATCTGCCCATTCATAAGCTAACGCGATATCATGTGTCGCTAGTAAAAAAGTACGTTGCCCGTTTTCTAGTTTAGCTAAGTATTGTAAAAATTGTGCGGCATAATAATTATCAAGGCCAGCAGTTGGCTCATCTAGTAATAAGACAGATGGTTCCATTGCGAGCACACCCGCCATTGCCACGCGTTTTTTCTGTCCGACGCTTAAAAAATGTATGGGTTTATCAAGCAATGCTTCAACCTCTGTTTGCGCAACAGCCCAGGCGATTTTTTCTTCTATTTTATCTTGCGACCAACCAAGATTTAATGGCCCGTAAGCAATATCTTGCTTGACAGTGCCGGAAAAAAGTTGATTGTCCGCATCTTGGAAGACGATGCCGACCTGTTGACGCAATGCGGCTAATGCTTTTCTCGAATAGCTAAGCGTTTCATGACAAAAAGTAATACTGCCAGCGCTCGGTTTTAATATACCATTTAAGTGCTGAAATAACGTGGACTTGCCTGCGCCATTATGACCAAGCAAGGCGATTTTTTTTCCTTTTGGTATTTGCAATGAAATATTCGTCAAGGCTTCCGTACCATCTGCATAGGCATAGCTCAAATGCTGAACATCAAAATAAAGCGCTGTCATACGTAAAAACCCCCCAGTAAAATGAGACATGTAAAAATAGCTACAATGCCAAACCAATTTTTCTTGCTATAGCTTTTGTTGTTTTGCCAATAGACTGCTTCGCCACCACGCGCTTGCATGGCATTATTTAGCTCACGGCTACGTTGAAACATTTCCGCAAATAATGCTGCAATCAGCATGGAAATCGACCGTAGCCATTGCATCGGTGATTGATAGCCAAGGCGAGCCTGTTGGGCAAGATGAATTTTTTGCATACTATTTAAAAAAATAAAAATAAATCGATATGTGAGCTCTACTAACTCGACAAATAAAGCCGGTAGACGCCATTGTCGCAAGACATAACAAATAGCTTGCACCGATGTTGTTAAAATTAAAAAATATAAACAGCTAATACTGCCGACAACTGTGAACAATAATTGCTGTGCTGTTAGGAAGCTGTCATTGCCGATAAAAATCGTCCAATGACTGATTGGTATTGCCCATAAATAGGGAGGGAGGACGGTTGTATTTGGCACAATAGAAATCACAATAGAAAGTAAACTCGATAGTAAAAAAAATGCTGGCAACAACAGTAGTTTCGCATAATATTGCCAAGGGATTTTCGCGCCTAAAATGATAAAAGCACTCATTACAATAAATGTAATGAGTGAAATAAGTTCATCTCTTAGGATTAAAGACAACAGCAGTAACCCTAAGGAAAACGTCATTTTTTCTAACGGATGTACAGACGCTAGTTTATTTATATAAGCATACTTATCAATCAGTAACATCGTTTAACCTTCTTTATGCTTGCCGCGCATATAGCCAACGAAATAGCCAATAAAACCAGCGCCGATTGCAGCTTGTAAAACGAATAATAAACTTTCAATTTCACCGCTTGGTGGCTCCCATAAACTTTCAAACCATGGCTCATAATCCGCATTTATTTCACCGATTGCAGCTTCCGCTTCGCCGTCCGCTCCACCAAACTCAGCCCCTTTTTGGATGAAAAGGGGGATGATCGCTAACAGCACAACAATTGCCAGGAGCAGTAAATTTTTCTTCATGCTAATGTGCCTCCTTTGCTGAGAAAACACGTAATGCCTTTAATTCGCTGACATTATATTTTTTTAAGAAATTCATCACGATAACGGTTAAAATACCTTCACTAATCGCTAAAGGAATTTGTGTTAACGCGAAAATCCCTGCGAATTTTGTGAATGACGCCATAAAGCCTCCAACTTCAGAAGGGAAAGCTAGTGCTAATTGAACAGAAGTGACAACGTACGTACTTAAGTCCCCAAGCATCGCGGCAAAAAAGACAGCGAGTGAAAACGATAGGCCGATTTTTTGCGAACCTTTGAAGACATAAAAAGCGATAATAGGTCCTACAATCGCCATGGAGAAAGCATTTGCCCCTAAAGTCGTGATACCCCCATGTGCTAACAGCAATGATTGGAATAATAAGACGATCGTTCCGATGACACTCATGGCTAATGGTCCGAAAAGCACCGTCCCAAGTCCCACCCCAGTAGGATGAGAACAGCTTCCCGTAACAGATGGAATTTTTAAGGCAGATAAAACGAATGCAAATGCACCAGATAACCCAAGAATCATTTTCGTTTCAGGGTTTTCATCAATTGTTTTACGAATAGAACGCAATCCTAAAATGATGAATGGAATGGAAATAACCCACCAAAAAATGGCCCATTCAATCGGTAAAAATCCTTCCATGATATGCATAGCAAAGGCACGTTTCGGTACTAGTAAAAATGCTAGTAAGAAATAACTAAGTTTCCACAAAGAAAATTTCACAATCTTTCCTCCTTCACAGTTTGATTTGAATGTAGCGTGCGCAATAAAAAAAGCACTTCTCCATTACGGAAAAAGTGCATAGCTGAAAAAAGCAAATTGACTTGTTATTTGCTAAGCCGCACACCTATCCTCGTAGGTTGAAACGATCACGTTTTTTTCGGCAGGTCTCCTGGCTTTAGTTCAACGTTTTATAGGTCTTCCCATCCTATCGACAGTGACATACTCTATAAAACTCCCTAGTACAGTGGCGGGACCGCGCCGGACTTGAACCGGCTTCCCTTTTAAGCGAAATGCATACACTTCGCACCGAAAAAAGATAAAGTTGTGAGTTTTCACGACAAAGTGTAACATGATTTTCCAGTCATTCGCTATCCTTTTTTTTTTCAAAAAATATTTTCCTTAGTATGATGTTGTAGAAAATCCAGAGAAATGTAAGAGAATAGTGAGCAATTTCAACGGAATATTTGTTGAAATTTTATTAAAAATCTAATAAATGAAAAAGAACTGTTGAAAAGTATAAAAATAATAGGCTATGATAGAAATAGTTTTCCAATCGTTGTATATATTTTTATGTAAAATTTAATATAGAAACATCATTAAGTGCTCGAAATCGTTCGAGATAATAGGGAAACCGGTGCAAATCCGGTACAGCCCCCGCTACTGTAAGAGCTGATGAAATCGCAATGCCACTAAGAAACTTGGGAAGGCGCGAAAGTAAAAGGAAGCTTAAGTCAGGAAACCTGCTTAGTTGATGGCATGCAAACTTTTCGGAGGGAGAAGTGGAGCGAGAACGGATACGTGTTTATTCGTTTTATTTTGGCTTCTACAAAACCTTTACTCTTCGATACCTGAGTAAAGGTTTTTTTCTTTTTCCAATCAGTCAATGAGGGGAGAAAAACAATGACAACTTGGAATTTAGAGGGTATGAAAACCCATCTTTTTATTTGTAATGGCAGTAGTTGCATGAAAAAAGAGGCGGAGGAAATTACATTAGCGATACGTGATGAAATCGAGAAGTTATCTCTCGATAAGGAAATACATACGACGAGAACACGTTGTAATGGGCGCTGTAAAGATGCTTGTGTTGTGATAGCGTATCCGCAAGGCAATTGGTATCGTGTGCCGTCTGTTGAGCATGGTCGATCACTTGTGCAAGATTTAAATCACGATTCTTTACATAGTGAGCATGTGTTTACATTGACGGAAGGTACGTTACAGCGCACACCACAAACAACGGCCATTAAAGGCATCGACAAGGTGAAAGAGGGGTAACAAATGGCGCAAAAAGGAAAGATTTTTGTTGTAGGTTTTGGACCTGGGGATTTCAAACATATTACGACACGAGCTGTTGAAGCATTACAACAAAGTGATTTTATTATCGGCTATAAAACGTATGTTGAGCTTATACAAGATTTAGTTACTGCGAAGTCGATTGTTAGTACGGGTATGACGGAAGAAGTATCGCGAGCTCAAGAAGCGGTTCGCCAAGCTGAGGCAGGCAACATCGTGGCAGTTATTTCTAGTGGAGACTCAGGTGTTTACGGCATGGCTGGACTTGTTTATGAAGTACTCATTGAGCTTGGTTGGACGGAAGCAACAGGGGTTGAAGTCGAAATCGTACCAGGTATATCAGCTATTAATTCATGTGCAAGTTTACTAGGTGCTCCGATTATGCATGATTCATGCACGATTAGTTTAAGTGACCATTTAACACCTTGGAATTTAATTGCCAAGCGTGTGGAAGCGGCAGCGATGGCGGATTTTGTCATTGCCTTATACAATCCGAAAAGCGGTCGCCGGACACGTCAAATTGTTGAAGCACAACGGATTTTACTCGAATATCGTGCCCCTGATACACCAGTAGGACTTGTAAAAAGTGCCTACCGAGATCGTCAGGAAATCACGATGACGACGTTAGCTGAGATGCTCGAACATGATATCGGCATGTTAACGACGGTTATTATTGGCAACTCATCGACATTTTTCTATGACAATAAAATGATTACACCGCGTGGCTATCAGCGTAAATATACTCTTGGGGAAGAAAAACAGCCTTTACGTCCGCACCAGCGTTTAAAAGAAGAAAACGAACCGTGGGCGATGAATCAAGAAACAGGTACGGCACGCCAAGACTTTGCCGCAGATCCGAATGCAGGTCGCTTAAAGAGCAGTATGGCGATTTCCCCTGTAGCAGAAGCGAAAAAAACATCGTTGGAAATGGCAGCAACGGCCCTTGCGATGGTAAAGGGGACAACTGTTACAACAACACCAAAGTTAGTTCAGCAAAAAATAGAATCCATTTTTGAACTAGCTGTTAGTCCTGGGGTGGCAAATAAATTTTTTACGCCACAGCAAATGATGACATTAGCTGAAGTTGTCGGGGAAGAAGGGACGATGGAATATACACCAGACCATCAAATTCATTTGAAAATCCCAACAACGGACCCCGAGACTATTACAGAAAAATTAACTGCAGTCGGTTTTTTACTCGCTCCGATTGGCGATGTACTGTCATTAAAAGCATGTGATTTCTGTTACGGGGAAAAGGCTGATTCTATTCCGTATGCTGAGGAAATCCAAGAAAAGCTTGGTGGCTTGTCGTTGCCCAAAACTTTAAATATTGGCTTTAATGGCTGTGGCATGGCTTGTTATCGAGCGGTGTTTGATGATATCGGTATCGTCTATCGAAAAAGTAAATTTGATGTCTTTATCGGAGCAAAACCAGTAGGACGTACAGCGCATGCGGCACAACCTGTCGTAGAGGGGTTAGAGCCAGAGCAATTAATTCCGCTTATAACAGACATTATCGAGGAATATAAGGCCAATGCCCACCCCAATGAACGTTTATTTAAGTATTTCAAACGGGTGAAAAAAATATTGCATTTTACGTACCAAGATATGTCATCAAAAATAAAAGTAGAGCCAGCACCGTGCGGCGACTAGTGAGGAGAAAAGTAATGAAAGCAATTTTATTTATTGGCCATGGTAGCCGTTTAGCAGCAGGAAATGATGAGGTACGCACGTTTATTCAACAATTGACGCCTTCAATTGATGACAACTTTATTGTAGAAACGTGCTTTTTAGAGTTTGAAGCGCCAAATATTCCTTCAGGTATTGATGCATGTATACAGCGTGGGGCTACAGAGGTCTATGCTGTGCCAATTATTTTATTGCAAGCTGGCCATTCAAAAATTCATATTCCAGCAGCGATTGATGCCGCTCGCATAAAATACCCAAATGTATCGTTTACTTACGGTCGACCACTTGGCGTGCATGAAGAAGTGTTAAATATTTTAACAGAGCGTTTAGCAGGAACAGGCTTGAATCTGAAAGAAAAACAAGAAGATACGGCGATTTTATTTATTGGGCGTGGCGGTAGTGATGCGGATGCGAACAGTGATTTTTATAAAATCGGTCGTTTACTTTGGGAACAATTAGATGTACTGACAGTAGAGTGTGCTTTTATGGGCGTTACGAATCCTTCAGTGGATGAAGGCATCGAGCGCTGTTACCGTCTTGGTGCAAAAAAAATCATTATGTTGCCATATTTCTTATTTACAGGCATTTTAATGGAGCGTATGGAAGGGATGCAAAAGAACTTCGCAGCAACGTATGCGGATGTAGACATCCAATTGGCAGATTACTTTGGCTACCATCCAAAATTAAAAACGGTGTTACTAGATCGCATGGAAGAAGCGATTGCAGGAGACGTAAAAATGAATTGTGATACTTGTCAATACCGTATTAACGCATCGGCATTTGTGGAGCACCATCACGACCACGACCACGACCATGGTCACCACCACCATGATCACGATCATCACCATCATCATCATCACGACCACGCACATGACCACCATCATGACGAGGAGTTAGTGAAATGATTTTCATGTTAGCAGGTACGAGTGATGCTAGAAATCTTGCACTTGAATTACAGTCAGCAGGCTATGCTGTTACGGCAACCGTTGTTACAGAGTCCGCTGCTTCAAGCCTTGCAGAGGTAGGGCTGCCCCATTTAGTTGGCCGACTTACTGCTGAGGAAATGGCAGCAATACTTACGGAACGTGGTTACCGTTTAGTTGTCGATGCCTCTCATCCATTTGCAGAGGAAGCTTCTAAAAATGCTATGGCAGCAGCCGAAAGTGCAGGTGTGCCATATATTCGCTATGAGCGTGCCAATGAGCATTACGAGCATCCACTAATTACTGTGGTCAAAGACTATGAGGAAGCGGCTAAGCTTGCCGCGGAAAAACGGGGCGTTATTATGCTAACAACTGGCAGTAAAACGCTCGCAACGTTTACAAACGTATTACAAGGCTTAGAAAATACTCGTGTAATTGCACGGATGCTGCCACGTCTCGATAATATGGAAAAATGTCAAGCACTTGGTGTGGCGCAAAAAGATATTGTTGCCATCCAAGGTCCTTTTTCACAAGAATTAAACGAAGCATTATTCCGTCAATACAATGTCACATTAATGATTACGAAAGAAAGTGGCAAAGTGGGCTCAGTGGACGAAAAGCTAGATGCAGCACTTGCCTGTGGCATTGAAACGATATTAATTGCACGACCAAATATTCAATACGGCCAGCAATATTCCGCATTTGAGGACGTACTACAGGCTGTACAACATATACTTTAGGAGGCATTCCACATGGATTTCAAAACAGATTTTAAACCATTAACAGTAGACCCAGACAAAATTTATGATTATAGTTTTTCCATTATTGCAGAGGAAATGGGCGACCATGATTTTTCAGAAGACGAGTGGAAAGTTGTCCGTCGTATTATCCATGCATCAGCTGACTTTGAATTAGGACGTAGCGTCATTATTACGCCAGGAGCTCTTGAAGCGGGTATCAAGTCTATTCTCGCAGGTCGCCATGTCATTGCCGATGTGCAAATGATTGAAAGTGGCTCAGGGAAAAAACGTTTCCAAAAGCACGGTGGCGATTTACATTGCTATATTGCAGATGAAGACGTGGCGATTGAAGCGAAAAAACAAAATACAACGCGTGCCATTATTTCTATGCAAAAGGCAACAACATTACACGAAGGCGGCATTTATGCGATTGGGAATGCTCCAACAGCATTACTTGAGTTAATTCGTTTAATTAAAGAAGGCTTAGCAAAACCAGACTTAATTATTGGGATGCCGGTAGGCTTTGTGTCAGCAGCTGAGTCGAAAGAAGAGCTGTTAAAGTTAGAAGGTATTCCATATATCACAAACGTTGGTCGTAAAGGCGGTAGTACAGTGACGGTTGCTGCATTAAATGCCATTTCATTATTAGCGGACGAACAGGCGAAAAAGTAATGGAGCGGAAGCCAAAAAAGGATCCGAAAGACATGCGTCACGGTTATACAACCGGAGCCTGTGCAACTGCAGTGACAAAAGCCGCCTTGCTAGCCCTTATAACAAACGAAGAGCAAGAAACGAGTACGATTCATTTGCCAATAGGGCGTGACGCGACGTTTACAATTGAAAAATGTACATTTGGACGCAATGAAGTCAGCTGTGAGACGATTAAAGATGCTGGTGACGATCCAGATGCGACACATAGAGCCTTAATTATTGGCACGGTCAGTTGGGCTGATACACCCGGTATACATTTAGATGGTGGTATTGGCGTCGGGCGCGTAACAAAGCCCGGCTTACCGGTTGCTGTTGGAGAAGCTGCAATCAATCCTGTTCCTCGTAAGATGATACATAGTACTGTACAAGATGTGCTAGATGAGTTTCAAATTAGTCGGGGTGTTAAGGTTGTTATTTCTGTACCAGACGGTGAGGAAATTGCCAAAAAAACATTAAATGGACGGCTCGGCATAATTGGCGGTATATCTATTTTAGGCACAAGGGGAACCGTCGTGCCTTTTTCGAGTTCTGCCTATATGGCGAGCATTGTCCAAGCAATCAGTGTTGCCAGAGCAGCTGGCTGTGAACATGTTGTTGTGACAACAGGTGGGCGCAGTGAAAAGTATGGTATGGCGCAGTATCCTGCATTACCGGAGGAAGCGTTTATTGAAATGGGTGATTTTGTCGGCTTTACATTAAAGCATTGTAAACGACTTGGCATTAAGCAAGTATCACTCGTTGGTATGATGGGGAAATTTTCCAAGGTTGCGCAAGGGGTGATGATGGTGCACTCCAAAAGCGCAGCGATTGATTTTAACTTTTTGGCACAGTTAGCCATTGATATTGGGGCCGACGATGAAACGGTCCTGCAAGTAAGAGAAGCAAATACCGCCTCCCAAGTAGGTGAAATTATGGCGGAAAAAGGCTATGAGGCGTTCTTTCATCATTTATGTGAGGCGTGTTGTTATTCATCATTACACCATATTCGAGGGGGCTTGACACTCTCCACATCGATTTATTCGATGCAGGGACAATTACTAGGAAGGGCTGATGACATTGCATCCATCGATGAAATTAATTGGGATCGGGGATAACGGACAAGAAAGTTTACTACCACAGTATCGACAGTGGATTGCGGACTGTGAGGTGCTCGTAGGCGGTGAACGTGTTCTTGAATTTTTCCCAAGCTTTACAGGCGAAAAAATCGTCATTAAAGGCGGTCTTTCAACGCTCGTTGAAAAACTAGCTCAAGAAACACGAAAAACAGTTATTTTAGCGTCAGGTGATCCTTTGTTTTACGGCATCGGCGGCTATTTAGCAAAAAAGCTTACTATCGAAGTCTATCCATATATGAGCTCCATCCAACTCGCCTTTTCCAAAATGGGCGAAAGCTGGCAGGACGCCTATGTCACAAGTATTCACGGGCGCCCAATAAAAGGCTTGGCACAGCGTATTGATGGCCAAAAGAAAGTGGCGTTGCTGACGGATGCGGACAATAATCCAAATGCCCTGGCACGCTATTTAAAACATTTTGGAATGACAGAATACCGTGCTTTTGTGGCAGAAAATTTACAAGGCATTGATGAGAAATTTGGCTGGTACTCACTTGATGAGATGGAAGAAGCGCAATTTTCATCATTAAATGTCGTGATTTTACAGCAAACATCAGCCCCAAAGCGCTATGCACTTGGTATTGATGATGAAGAGTTTTCGCAGCGTAAGCCAGATAAAGGGCTTATTACGAAAAAGGAAATTCGTGTGCTAAGTTTACAAGCGATGCAACTGCAAAAGGATAGCACGATTTGGGATGTCGGTACATGTACAGGTTCGATGGCAATTGAAGCTGGGAAACTGGCCCCAGAAGGTCAAGTGTATGCAGTGGAAAAAAATGCACCTGATTTAGAAAACTGCCTGCAAAATCAACAGAAATTTCGTGTCGATCTAACGGCAATTCATAGTAAAGCACCTGCTGGACTAGAGCAATTCCCAGATCCAGATGCCATTTTTATCGGCGGAACAGGTGGGGAAATGGTGGAGTTATTACAGCTCTGCTGTGCACGCTTGAAACCAAATGGTCGTATTGTGTTAAATGCAGCGACAATCGAAAATTTATATAAAGCCGTCGAGGCGTTTAAAGCATGTGGCTTTGCAGTCGAAATTTTACAGGCACAACTTGCACGAAGTAAACCAATTTTAGATATGACGCGCTTTGTCCCATTAAATCCGATCTATATTATTTCGGCATATCGAAAGGAAGAAAATCATGAGTAATCTTGGTATTTTATATGGCTTAGGCGTAGGCCCTGGCGATCCAGAATTAATTACAGTAAAGGCATTCCGCGTGATTCAGGAGTCACCGGTAATTGCTTATCCGAAAAAACTAAAAGGCAGTAAAAGTTATGCGCATCGTATCGTCGATGTCTACATTAACCCGGAAGAAAAGGATATGCTAGGTCTTGTTTTCCCGATGACAAAGGATGAGGCGGTTTTAGAACGTGAATGGACAAAATCCGTTGAACTTGTCTATGGTAAATTGCAAGAAGGGAAGGATGTTGCATTTGTGACAGAAGGCGACCCTCTTTTGTACAGTACGTTTATCCATATGATGAAGCTCATGCAGGACATGCATCCAGATGTTGAAATTCGCACAGTACCAGGCATCTCTTCGTTCAACGGTTCTGCCTCTCGTTTAGGCATTGCCCTTGCTGACGGAGATGATCGAGTGGCAATTATTCCAGCCTATGACGATTATGATGCCATGCGTGAAGCGATTGAAAGTCATGATGCAGTTGTCTTTATTAAAGTAGCGAAAGTGATTGATTTAATGCTAGAAGTGCTGCGTGATTTAGACTTACTTGATAAAGCTTCCGTGGTCACAAAGGTAACATCTGATGAGGAAATTATTTGGGATGTGCGCGAGCTTGACGGTGTCGATTTAGAATATTTAACGTTAATGGTGGTGCGTAAATAATGAAGAAAATTTATATTGTCGGTGCAGGCCCAGGAGACCCGGATTTAATTACGGTCAAAGGATTACATATGTTGCAAACAGCGGACGTTGTGATGTATACGGATTCATTAGTTAATGAAGATTTGATTGCCAAAGCAAAGCCAGATGCAGAAGTGATTCGTACGGCCGGCATGCATTTAGAAGAGATGGTCGCAGTGATGGTAGAGCGTGTTAATGCGGGGAAAGTTGTGGCACGTATGCATACTGGCGACCCTGCGATGTATGGTGCCATTATGGAACAAATTGCATTATTGAAGAAAGAAGGGATTGGCTACGAGGTTATACCTGGTGTGAGCTCGGTATTTGCTTCAGCAGCTGCCATCGGTGCCGAGTTAACGATTCCTGATTTAACACAAACGCTTATTTTAACACGTGCAGAAGGGCGTACGCCTGTGCCTGAGTTTGAAAAGCTGCGTGATCTTGCTAGCCATCATTGTACGATTGCGCTTTTCCTAAGTGCAACGCTCACAAAGAAAATCGTCAAAGAATTACAAGGTGCGGGATGGGCTGATGATACACCTGTTGCAGTCATTCAACGTGCTACTTGGCCAGACCAGAAAATTGTACGCACGACATTAGTAGAGCTTGATGAGGCAATGCGTGTGAACGGTATTCGTAAGCATGCCATGATTCTAGCTGGTTGGGCATTAGACCCGAATATTCATGATAAAGATGAGTACCGTTCGAAATTATATGATGCGACCTTTACACATGGCTTCCGCAAAGGTGTGAAGTCACATGATTGAATTACAGGAAGGTGTATTGCCAGCAGTTGATCAGCGCAATCCCTATGCGGTTGTTGCCATTACAAAGCATGGTGTGCAAATCGGACGTAAACTACAGCAAACTTTTGCGGCAAGCGATTTATATTATATGAGTAAGTTTGAGCAGGGCGACGAAGAGGAAAAGCATATTCAGCTTTTTACTGGTACGGTTCGTTTATTACTGCCAACACTTTTTAAACAGTATAAAGGATTAATATTAATTATTTCACTTGGTGCAGTTGTGCGCATGATTGCGCCTATTTTACAGGATAAGAAAACCGATCCGGGTGTTGTCGTGATTGATGATCGTGGAGAAAATGTCATCAGCGTGCTGTCAGGTCATTTAGGTGGCGCCAATGAGCTTACACATGAAGTGGCTGCGGCATTAGGAGCAAATCCGATTATTACAACAGCTTCTGACGTCCAAAAAACAATTCCCGTTGATTTATTTGGTGCCCGTTTTGGCTGGGTATGGGACAGTGCAGATAAGCTAACACCAGTTAGTGCCTCTGTCGTCAATGAGGAACATGTGGCGATTGTTCAGGAAACGGGGGAACGCGATTGGTGGATGCGTGATACACCGATGCCGGAGCAAATTAAAATTTACCCATCTACACACGACGCCATGGCAGCGCAACCGCATGCTACGCTATTGATTACCGACCGTCTCATTGAACGAGAGGAAGAAGTTTTGCTGGACAATGGAGTTATTTATCGACCAAAATCAGTAGTACTTGGTATGGGCTGTAATCGAGGGACGTCTGTTGAAGAAATTGAACAAGTCATTGATGAAACACTAGCTGAATTGAAGCTCTCGAAAAAAAGTGTTAAAGCACTGTGTACAATTGATTTAAAGAAAGATGAGCAGTGCTTTATAGACATCACGAACAAATATGATTGGGAGTTCGTTACGTATACCCCAGCCGAATTAAATGAAATCCATTTCCCATCACCTTCTGAAACGGTCTTTAAATTTACAGGGGCATATGGGGTAAGTGAACCAGCTGCGATGCGCTATGCACAGGTGGAATCACTTATATTACCAAAGAAAAAATCAGGCAATGCTACAATTTCTGTAGCTAGATTAGTATTTTAGGAGGAAAGCCTATGCAAACAAATCGCTTTGTTCTCGCAGGAACAGGAAGTGGAGTTGGTAAGACAACATTCACCATCGGCCTGATGAAAGCATTGCAGGATAAAGGAAAAATCGTGCAAGGCTTTAAATGTGGTCCGGATTATATTGACCCAAGCTACCATACAGCCGTAACAGGACGTGTATCGCGCAATATTGATAGCTGGATGTTTTCGCATGATGCGGTACGTGATATTGTGGCACGTGCAAGCATGGATGCTGACGTGTCCATTATTGAAGGGGTGATGGGCTTTTATGATGGTAAAAGCCCACTTTCTGATGAAGGTTCCGCAGCGGAAATTAGCGTTGTCACAGAAAGCCCTGTGATTTTAATTGTCAATTGTGCAAGCATGGCGCGCAGTGTAGCGGCTGTAGTCAAAGGCTTTCAACTACTGTCTGACAAGCCAAACATTGTTGGCGTAATTGCCAATCAAGTAGGCAGTGTTGGTCACTACGAAATTGCCAAAGCTGCGATTGAGCAGGAATGTGGTATTCCGGTAATTGGCTATTTAAAGCGCGAAGCAGATATTGATATTCCAAGTCGTCATTTAGGGCTTATTCCTGCGATTGAGCGGGGGGAGCTCGATACATTTTTTAATAAGCTCGGTGCATTAATGGCAGAGACGATTGATTTAGACTTATTACTAGCCTTAACAAAGGCGCCCGTTCTACAGGAAACGGGCCAGCTATTTGCTGAACAACCTTCTAAAAATATTTGTATTGCAGTAGCAAAAGATGCTGCATTTAACTTTTATTACGAAGAAAATTTAGCGCTTCTACGAGCGAAGGGAGCAACATTGCAATTTTTCTCACCACTTGCCAATGAACCGGTACCTGCCGAAGCAGATGGTTTATATATCGGTGGGGGCTTCCCAGAAGAATTTGCCGACACGCTAGCTAACAATGAAGTGGTGAAAGCTTCCATTTGTCAAGCGATTGCGAAAGGTTTACCAACATTAGCTGAATGTGGAGGCTTTATGTATTTGACCGAAGCAATTACGAACAGTCAAGGGGAACGCTATGCAATGCTTGGTGTGATCCCAGGTGAAGTAGCGATGCAAACAAAGCTTGCGGCACTAGGCTATCGTGAAATTTTTGGGACAACATCTAACTTTTTAATTGGTCAAGACGAACAAGCAAAAGGTCACGAATTCCATTATTCATCCTACAGTGGTTCGCATAACAGCCACGCATATGAAACAAAAGGGCGTTTTGGCAATAAGCAAGAAGGTTATCAAGCAGGCAATGTCGTAGCGGGCTATACGCATTTTCATTTTGTTTCCAATCCAAAGCTTGTTGATAATTGGTTAACAGCTTGTAAGAAGGTGAAGACAAGTGACTGATTACTTCCCTATTCATCTCAATATTGAATATAAAACTGTTGTCATCATTGGTGGAGGACATGTTGCGACGCAAAAGGTAAATTCCTTATTACCTGCAAAAGCAAACATTGTCGTCGTGAGTCCAACGTTACACGACTCATTAGTGCCCTTTGTAGAATCAGGGCAAATTACATGGCGTGAAAAAGAATTTGAGCCGCGTGATTTAGACGATGCCACGCTTATTATGGCTGCGACAAATGATACAAACGTCAATGATGCGGTACAAGAGGCAGCCCAACATTGGCAGCTGTTTAATCGTGCAGATGTACAAGGTGAGAGTGATTTTATTACACCGGCAACTATTCGCCGTGGTCCATTCGTGTTGACGGTTTCTACCTCTGGCGCAAGCCCCGCTCTTGCACGCAAAATAAAAGAAGATTTAGCGGAGCAATTTGATGTTGTCTATGAAGATTATGTTTGCTTTTTACAACAAGCCCGTCTCATGATTTCCGCTCAATTTGATAAAGGTGAACAACGACGCAAAGCATTACAAGCATTGCTTGAGCCAAACTTATTAGAGTGGACACGTAGTGGAGAGTTTGAACGACGAGAGGCCTTTTTACAACAACTATTGACGGGAGAAACGCGATGAAAGATGGAATTGTCTATTTAGTAGGAGCAGGTCCGGGTGATCCAAAGCTCATAACAGTATATGGGCTGGAATGTATTCAAAAGGCCGATGTCATTGCATACGATCGTCTGGTGAATCCGAAATTATTAGAGTTTGCAAAAAATGATGCGGAACTTGTCTACTGTGGAAAATTGCCTGGTAAGCATCATCTTATTCAAGACGAAATTAATACATTGCTTGTCGAGAAGGCACAAGAAGGCAAAGTCGTTACTCGTTTAAAGGGGGGCGATCCATTCGTTTTCGGTCGTGGCGCAGAAGAAGCGGAAATATTAAAAAATCACGGCATCCCCTATGAGGTGGTACCCGGTATTACAGCTGGCATTGCAGCTCCTGCCTATGCAGGTATACCTGTGACGCACAGAGATTTTGCCACAAGTTTTGCTCTCGTCACTGGGCACGGTCGAGAGGAAAAGGGACAAGATTATTTAAATTGGCCAGCACTTGCAATGGGGATCGATACCGTCGCTTTTTATATGAGTGTAGGCAATATTGCATATATCTCCAAAAAGCTTATCGACAATGGCCGTCCAGCGACGACGCCCGTTGCGGTCATTGAATGGGGTACAACTGAGCAACAGCGAACAATCACAGGGCCTCTTAACGATATTGCCAATATTATTGAACGTGAGGGCTACCATAATCCTTCGATGATTGTTGTAGGGGATGTTGTCAATGTACGTGAAAAAATTCAATGGTTTGAAGAGCAAGGGCTCGCTTTTAGTTAATGTGGCGATAGCAGCTTGCTATTCTCTTATTTGAAAAGTTAGATGGGCAAATGAAAAGAGACTTAAAGGAGGATACGTTCATGACAGTAATGGAAGCATTAAAAAATCGTCGTGCCATCCGCAACTATACAACACAGCCAGTTGAAAAAGAAAAAATCGAGCAAATTTTACAAGCCGCAACATATGCACCTAACGACCGTATGCGCGAGCCGTGGCATTTTTATGTCATGCAAGGGGATGCGATGAAGCGTTATGAAGCAATGGCGCATGCCTATTTAGAAGAACGTTTTCCGACAAAGCCAAATTTAGTGGAAAGCTCATTAAAGGTTGTCCAAACAACACCTGTTGCGATTGTGGTCACTGCCGATATTGTAGAAAATGACGAAGATGCAACAGCAGATAATATTTTTGCTGTATGCAGTGCCATCATGTCAATGTGGCTTGCGGCACAAGAGCTTGGGCTAGGATTTGTATGGCGTACGCGCGGTGTAGGTCTTGTTCATGATAAACGTATGCATACATTTATCGGTGCGAACGACAAGCAAAAAGTTGTCGGTACGATTTTCCTTGGCTACCCAGAAGAGCAAGTGCTTACTGATAAAAAGCGAACAGCATTTGAAGAAAAAACAACTTGGCTTTAAGGAGGTAAGGAAAATGGCTAGAAAAGGCTTGTTTTTAGTATATACAGGTGATGGCAAGGGCAAAACGACAGCATCCCTTGGCGTCACGTTGCGCGCAGTAGGTCGCGGTTTAAACGTTCGCTATATGCAATTTATTAAATCGCCTGAGCGTACGTATGGTGAAAAAATTGCTTTATCGAAACTTGGTGTAGAAATGGAGCAAATGGGCATTGGCTTTACATGGACAAAAACACCAGAGGAACATCGTGATGCATTAGCAAAGGCTTGGCAAAAAACAAAGGAAGCTTTACAAGACGATAGCATTGATTTACTTGTGTTAGATGAGCTGAACAATGCGCTGGCTATTACTAAATTTCCAATTGATGATGTACTACCATTAGCAGAAGTGCTTGAAGCGATTGCGCAGCGTCCTGCTACAATGCACCTTGTCGTAACAGGACGCAGTGCAAATCCTGCCCTTGTTGCGATGGCAGATTTAGTGTCAACCATCGATGCCACAAAACATTATTATGAAGAGGGAATTCCTGCAGTCAAAGGGCTTGAATTCTAAATCCAAGTACATTCTATGGAGGGATATTCAGTAATGAGCTGAATAGTAGCTACCCTCCTAATGAATTAAGGAGGGCAATCACGATGCCAGCAAAATCAATTATGATTCAAGGAACGGCTTCTGATGTTGGAAAAAGTATGATATGTACGGCACTATGTCGCATTTTTTCAGACGATGGTCTTAAAGTAGTACCATTTAAGTCACAAAATATGGCGTTAAATTCATTTGTCACAGAAGATGGTGGGGAAATTGGCCGTGCACAAGGGGTGCAAGCAGAAGCAGCACGCGTAGTAGCAACAACCGATATGAATCCGATTTTACTGAAACCAAAGCAAGATATGGTGTCTGAGGTAATTGTACATGGCAAGCATTTTTTAAATATGGATGCCAAAAGCTATCGCAATCAATTTGTGCAACAAGCAATGCCGATTGTTGAGAAGTCGGTACGAACATTACAAAATACATATGATGTCATTGTGCTTGAAGGTGCAGGGAGCCCAGCTGAAATTAATTTGAAAGATCGCGATATCGCCAATATGCGTATGGCTCATTTAGCAGATGCGGCAGTTATATTAGTGGCGGATATTGACCGCGGTGGTGTCTTTGCTTCTATTATTGGCACGCTAGCATTGCTTGATGATGCAGAACGTGCACGTGTTAAAGGACTTATTATTAATAAATTCCGTGGTATGCGCGAATTATTAGATGATGGCATCGAATGGGTAGAGCGTGAGACAGGCATTCCTGTATTAGGGGTAGTGCCTTATGTAGATGTCAATATAGAAGCGGAAGATTCATTAGCGTTATCTGCCCTGCGCTTTAAAAAACCAAAGCCTGGTGAATTTTCTGTCGATGTTGCAATGATTCGTTTACCGCGCATATCGAATTTTACAGATATCGATCCATTTTTTGATGAGCCAGAGGTCGGTGTGCGGTTAATTGGTAATGTGTCAGAATTGGGTACACCGGATTTGCTTATTCTACCTGGCACAAAAAGTACAATGGACGATTTAACGTGGCTGAAGGCACAAGGCTTTGATCAGGCGATTAAGAACCTACGAGCACGTGGTACTAAAATTATTGGTATATGTGGTGGCTTTCAAATGCTTGGTGAAGCTTTACTCGATCCAGATGCAGTGGAAGGAAATGGCGAATCTGCTCAAGGTCTAGGCCTATTACCGATGGAAACGGTCTTTGTAGGACAAAAAAAGACTGTACAAATGACGGGAACAAGAGGAAATGACACATTGACGGGCTATGAAATCCATCTTGGGCGCACAAAAATTTTACGCGAGGAAGTTTCACCATTTTTACACTTAGCAGATGGCCGTGTAGATGGGGCTGTCAGTGCCGACGAACAAGTAATCGGTACGTATTTCCATGGTTTATTCCATAATCGCAACTTTACACGTCAGCTTGTCAATAATATTCGCCAGTCAAAAGGGCTTGCATTATTGCCGACAGATGTTAAAAGTGATGCAGAGCGCAGGGAAGATGCCTATAATATGCTGGCTTCCCATGTGCGTGCAAATATCGATATGAAAAAAATATATGAGATGTTAACAATAGAGGGACGCGGATGACAAGAAAAGGGCCGTTAGCAATTAATTATGAAGCGTTATGGCAAGAAGGCATGAAAGATTGGCAAGGGCAAATGCCAGAGCGCATGGTCAATGATCAATTAGAGGAGCAATTTTGGTCGCAATCGATCGCGCGTAAAAAAATAGGGCAAACGGATCCATATGCTGCACAAATTTTTGAAGAAATAAAAAAGTATATTCAACCACATCATTCTGTTGTTGAAATTGGGCCAGGCTGGGGCAATTATACGTTCCCACTTGCAGACTATGTGCGTGAACTAACATGTGTTGATAGTTCTAACAGCATCCTCAGTTATTTACAACAATGTTTACAAGACAAGAACCATGTTTCTTATGTCCATGCGAAGTGGGAGCAACTGGCTGACAATGAGCTAAAAGCACACGATATTGTAGTCGGTGTTAACTGTTTTTACCGCATGTACGAAATTAAAGCGGCTCTTGCTCATATGAATCGGCTTGCTAAAAAGCGTGCGATTATTGGTATGACGACAGGGCCAATTCAACCGCATAACGAAGTACTACATGAAAAGTACGGTTATGATATTAAATACCCAAGAAGAGATTATATTGAATTTTTAAATTTACTATATGAAATGGATATTTATGCGGATTGTCACATTGTTCCGCTGGAGCGAACGTACGAATATGAAACATTGGATCAGCTTGTGACAACACAAAGTAAAAAAATATTGAACACGGATTTTAAGCGATCACATGTCGAGGAATCACTTGCTCCCTTTATAGAAGAAAAGAATGGTCGTTACTATTATCGTCATGACTTTCACGCTGCGCTCGTATCGTGGCAACCAAAATAACAGAAAAACCTTTGGGGATTGCTTTCACCAAAGGTTTTTCTTCTGTTTAGCAATAAGGTACAATAGAACGACACGAAAAAAGAATTGAGGTGGCAGTTATGCAACTACATTTTTTAGGAACAGGCGCAGGCATGCCTTCAAAGGAGCGCAATACGAGCGCGTTAATGCTAAAATTACTAGATGAAAACGGTGAAATGTGGCTATTTGATTGTGGGGAGGCGACACAGCACCAAATTTTGCATACATCGTTAAAGCCACGCAAAGTGTCGAAAATATTTATTACACATTTACACGGTGACCATATATTTGGGTTACCTGGTTTTCTAAGCTCCCGATCTTTTCAAGGGGGCGATGAACCACTGACGATTTTCGGGCCCGCTGGCTTACAGCAATGGGTCGAGCAAACATTTGCATTATCGAAAACACATTTAACCTATCCATTACAATTTGTAGAAGTACAAGATGGGCTTATTTATGAAGATGAAAAATTTGTTGTGCGTGCGAGTGAATTACGTCATGTTGTTCCTTGCTTTGGTTACCGCATAGAGCAAAAGGATTTACCTGGCGAGTTACTGATGGAAAAAGTACAATCTTTCGGTGTACCGAAAGGACCATTGCTTGGACAATTGAAAAGAGGACAAGATATTCAACTTGAAAATGGCACCATTGTTTCTGCAAAGGATGTGGTGGCACCGCCTAAAAAAGGCTTTACACTTACGATTTTAGGGGATACGAAATATTGTGAAGAAGCGATTACCTTGGCTAAAGAAGCAGATGTTGTTGTCCATGAAGCCACTTTTGATGGTAGCACAACGGATTTAGCCGCTAGCTACGGTCATTCAACAAATGTGGAAGCAGCGATGGTAGCAAGTAGAGCAGGCGCACAATATTTACTACTTAATCATTTAAGTGCGCGTTTTTTACCGCATGATTTACCGACTTTTTTAGCGGAAGCGCAAGCTGTTTTTCCGCAAACTTTCCTGACAGCAGATCAAGCGGTCTTTCATTGGTCTAACAACGAATTATTTTAATATCATTAATGAATATTCATTTGAAAAATTTGAAGGTTATTAGATGAAAAATTATTGCAAAAAAAAGGTCGTATAATATAAGTTAGAACTTGGAATAGTTGTAGAATTATAGTGCGTTTGCGACATCATTTACGTATAATTAAGTAAAGGGGAGTGGTTGTATGGATCAACAAAAGATGCCACCAGCTGTTTTACGTTTACTTGTTATCTTTCCAAACGTGTTAAGCTACTTACTATTAGGCGGACTTATTTTTTATGTTATGTCAAATTATGAACTGTTAAAATCATCCGAGAACTTGAAAGTATGGCTCATTTTCATCGCAGTCCTTGCACCAGCGGCAGTCTATACAACTTTTAGTATCGTAAAAAAAATACGTGCTGGGCATATGTGATAGCCTATACCGCGTACAAAAACACGTTGCATCTTTTTAGATGTACCGTGTTTTTTTGTAGGGAAATAGTTGATTTACAAGTAAAATGCATAAAAATTTTCCATAGAGGGAAACTAAAAAGTGTAGCAATTAGAAAGAACGGAGGTGTCGTTTATGAACCAACCAAACTGTGATTCTGCTCCATTGAAACAAACCATAAAACAGGAGCTCGGACAAGTGATTGTATCGTTACAGCATAGTTTAGCTGCGATGGATGCTGTAGAAGACTGTTTACTTGGCGACTTAAATACTATTAAAGAACAATTTGCAACGATTGAAATACAAGCAGCTACATTTTATTTAAACTGCTATTTATCACCCTTTACTGAAAAATATCCAGAGCTTTCAGTTTGCGTGCAAAATATGTCTAAACGACGACATGGGGGATTAATTGTCTTTGAAAGAGAGGATGCCATCGACCATCTGATAAAACCAGGGATTCCGATTGGAGCAGAATTAACGCATACGTTGTTAGAATCTATTTTTTATCCAGGTAATCCACTGCATGATGGTGCGGTGTTAGTGAAAAGCAATCGCATTGTCTCGGCAGCCAATGTGCTCCCTCTTTCAAACATTAATACAGGCGATAAAAAACTAGGCACAAGACATCGAGCAGCAATCGGTTTAAGCGAGCTAAGCGATGCTTTAATTATGGTAATATCTGAAGAAACGGGTCGAATTTCTTTTGCCTTTAATGGCAGCTTACATCCCATTTCACATGGCATTTAATGGTGTCATTAAATAATATCTCAAATTCGAGATATTTTCCTTGCAACACTATCACTTGCGTGGTAAAGTGATATTACAGTTCGAGGAAGGGAGGGCTAAGTGATGGAAAAACATACACTCGGCTCACTAACATGGTTGCGGATGATGCGCTTTACGAATCAAAGTAATCAGCTATCGAATGAATTTTTAAAGCGCTTTAACTTAACAACTGCTCAGTTCGATGTCTTAATACAAATTAAAACATACGCACCACTGACGCAATCACAGCTCGCGGAAAAAGTGACGGTAACGCAAGGTGGTATGTCCCGGATGGTTGCACGTCTTGAAAAAGAGGGACTAATTGAGCGCAAGCAAAACTGGAAGACCAAAACAATATCACTAACAACAAAAGGCGAGCAATTGATCGATGCAGCGACACCAAGTCAGCTTCACTTTCAATCCTCATTTTTTGAAGAAGTGTTATCAGAAGAAGAAATGAAATCTTTATATACACTCATGTCGAAGCTAGAAAAGCATAGCCGCGAAAAAAAATTACCTGATGCGTGATTTTTTTTGCACTATCACTTGCGTAGTCAAGTGAAAACTAGGAGGAATTTATATGAACAAAATAAGCGGACATCATCATATTTCCATGTTAACGAAAAACGGCAAACAAAATAATGAGTTTTACACGAAAATCCTTGGTTTACGTCGCGTGAAAAAGACGGTTAACCAAGATTCACCGTCCATGTACCATTTATTTTATGGCGATCTTACGGGAGCAGCCGGAACAGAATTAACGTTTTTTGAAATGCCTGTAGCGGGACGCACTGTACGTGGAACGAATGCCATTACGCGCATCGGCTTACTAGTACCAAACTTTGATAGTTTACTATATTGGAAAAAACGTTTTGAGCTTTTACAAGTGGAACATAGTGAAATAACAACATATGCCGGCAAAGATGCTTTACTTTTTGAAGATCACGAAGGTTTACGCATGGTGCTGTTAAACCATGATGAACAGTCTGTACCAGCCAGTTGGCAAGCGTGGGATGGCTCCAATATTGCCACAGAGCATCGTATTTTAGGGATGGGCACAGTTGAAATAACTGTGCGTTATTTACAGCGTACTGTGACTTTATTACAAGAGCTTTTTGGCTATACAGTAGTGAATGAAGATGACAAAGAAGTACGACTTCAGTCAATTGCAGGAGAAACGTTTGGTGAAATCATTGTTAAAGAATTGGAAGGTCCTAGTGAAAAGCCTGGACGAGGCAGTATTCATCATCTTGCTTTACGTGTTGCCACTGTGGAGGAACTTCAACAATGGGATGCATTGATTAAAGCACGTGGTTTAGATAGCTCAGGCGTTGTCGATCGTTATTACTTCCAAAGTCTTTATTTTAGAGATCGCAACGGCATTTTATTTGAAATAGCGACAGACGGACCCGGTTTTACAGTTGATTCCGCTATCGAGGATTTAGGGAATGAACTAGATTTACCACCATTTTTAGAAGCAAAGCGCGCTGAAATTGAAGCGATATTAGAACCGCTTGATTAAAGGAGAGAGTACAATGAAAAATTATCGTATTGATCAATCAAAAGGCTTAGAGTTTGGGCTTTATTCACTCGGAGATCATATTCCGAACCCACTAACTGGTGAACGCATATCTGCCCAGCAACGTATACAGGAGCTAATTGACATGAGCCAATTAGCGGAGCAAGCGGGCATCGATGTATTTGGAGTGGGCGAAAGCCATCAATCGTATTTTACAACACAAGCTCATACAGTCGTTTTAGGTGCGATTGCACAAGCAACGAAAAAAATTAAAATCGCCAGTTCTGCAACCGTGCTAAGTGTATCTGATCCAGTAAGAGTATATGAGGATTTTGCGACAATTGATTTAATTTCAGACGGGCGTGCAGAAATTGTAGCGGGTCGAGGTTCGCGCGTTGGTGCTTATCATTTACTTGGGGTCAATTTACAAGACTACGAAGAAATTTTTGAGGAAAAATTAGAGCTGCTTAAAAAAATTAATGAAGAACAGCTCGTTACATGGGAAGGGCAGTATCGTGCACCGCTCCACAATGCGCAAATTTTACCTCAGCCTAAAAATAGTTCCTTACCAATTTGGCGCGCAGTGGGAGGCCCACCTGCAAGTGCTATTAAAGCAGGCTATATGGGTATTCCGATGATGTTAACAACATTAGGTGGCCCAGCGATCAACTTTAAACCATCTGTCGATGCTTATCGCGAGGCGGCTGATAGAAGTGGTTTTGATCCAGAGCAGCTACCAATTGCCACAACAAGTTTATTTTATGTGGCAGATACATCAAAAGAAGCATTGCAAAATATGTATCCGCATCTGAATGGCGGCTTCCAAGCTATTCGTGGCAGCGGTTATCCAAAACAGCAATTTGCCCAGGCAGTCGATACACGTGATGCACTCATGGTCGGTAGTAAGGAACAAATTATTGAAAAGTTGCTGTACCAATATGAACTGTATGGTATGCAACGCTTTATGGCACAAATTGATTTTGGTGGAGTACCTTTTGAAAAATTAATGAAGAACATCGAAATCATTGGCAATGACATTTTACCAGCCATTAAAAAATATACAGCAAAATAAGGGGCGAATAGTATGAAAATCGTAGCATTAGCAGGTTCAATCGTCGGCTCTAAAACAAAAATAGCGATGCATAAAATGGTTGATATATTGCAAGAAAAATATCCAACACATGAGGTAACAATACTCGATTTGGCTCAGTACAATATCGCTTTTAGTGATGGTCGCCATTATGTAGAGTACGAGGGCGATACAAAGTATGTAGCAGAAACGATTATGGCTGCTGATGCAATCGTCATTGGTACACCAACATTTCAAGCGTCCATTCCGGCAACTTTAAAAAATATTTTCGACTTGCTGCCTGTCAATGCCTTTCGAGACAAAACCGTTAGCGTAATGGTCACAGCAGGGACAGCCAAACATTATTTAATGGTAGAGCAACAATTAAAGCCAATTCTTGCTTATATGAAAGCACATATTGTACCGACCTATGTTTTTATTGAAGAAAAAGATTTCTTGCGCCAAGAAATTATTAACGACGATGTCCTGTTCCGCTTAGAACGTCTAGCCGAAGATACCGTAATGATAGCAGAAGCCTTCGCTGAAATTCGTGCTAAAAAAGATGCAGAGTATGATTTTTAGGGCAACTAGATTATAATAGAACGAAGTTTGGGACAAAAAAAGGAAGTGTTAGATTGACGACCATCAATCTAACACTTTTTTAGTTTTCAAATGTTTGAAAATTACGAATTGTATTAAATTGTTTCGGTGCCTGGCACTTTCCATTTAAACCATCTTGCATGCCCGTCTGGTTGTTCGATTGTTCGAATGGATTTTATTTCGCCATGATGCACCAAGTCCTGGTGTAATTGACCGTCAAATAAATTGTTATAACAATGATAAAGCGGTCTTTCCATGCTGATTTCTTTTATACGATCCAGTAACTGATGTCGTAAAGGTAGCGGGATTTGATTGGCTACGTGTGTATGGAAGACGACTAACATCGTCTCTTTATTTATTTGGCTACTAATAGCTACTAGCTCTTCTATGGCATCGCCTTTCATAAGCTGGATATCAAGCTGTCTTACAATGGGGATTGCTTTTTTTAATCGTGTGCGTCGTTCTTGATGTTCTGGCCAAATGAGCGCTTGTAGCCATGCAACGTCTTCGTCATTCGTAACGTCTAATGGATTTAAATCAATGCCAATTCTTTGTGACACAACAAAGGGGTGGCTAATTGCAGGGGGAAGAGCATCACCTGTATTTTTTGATGCTAAAACTAGTGCACTATCGGAATTATGAACAGACAACGTGTCGTTATAGCAGTAATTATATTGGTCCATCGCAAGTTGTAATCCTGCGCTTGCGCCAATCTCAATAAATGCTAAGGGCATATGATGCTTTTGATAAATTTCAGCCATCATCGGATACAAATAAGCACAGCGTCGAATCTCATTCGTTTGCACAAGCCTTTCTTGTAGCAATACTGTTAAATCATCCGCATACGTCAACACAAATTTTTTGAAAAATGGATAGACAGTATCTAGTGGCTTCGGTGTAGTCGTAAGCGATGGATAAAATCGTGCCAATTGGTCGTCATGATGCGCCATAAGCAAATAATGGACTGCTGCAAACAATAAATTCGGTGTAGGTTGACCGCTGGCACTTGTACTTGCAAAAAGCAATAATTCTTCATCTTCTGCAATGCGCATTGCTAAATATTCATATAGCGGACTTGAGTTGTGACATTCATTTTTGGCGAAAGTACTGAACTGCTTACTTAGCGTAGTTATCATAATCATGCTCCCCTTTGTTGTAAAATGAACTATCTAGCTTTGAGTTTAGTATTGTTATACAATTAAGTAAATTAAATATATTTAATGAATTTAATTAAAATTTTTAATTGAAGTAGGTGACAGTGTGGATTATAAATGGCTAAAGTCTTTTGTTGTAGCAGCAAAAACCTGTAATTTTCGAATAGCGGCTCAAGAATTACATGTTTCACAACCAAGTATTTCAGTACATATTCAGCTGTTAGAACAGTTTTTAAATGTCTCCTTATTCAAACGAGAAAAAAATCGCGTGCAATTAACAGAGGCAGGGGAGTTATTTTTAAAGGAAGCGGTGCAAATTACACAACAGTGGGAAAAAAGTATTGAACGCTTTCAATTAGTGACAAAGGGGATTCAAGAAAAAATTATTATTGCGATAACCCCGTTAATGGTCGAAACGATTTTACCCCATGTTATTTATCAGTTTATAAATGAACATCCGACAATTGAAATATCCATTTTAGTGGAGGAATCCTCTAAAATAGAAGAATTAATTCATCATGGCAAGGCACATATCGGTATTTCATTACTGCCAACGCGCTATCGACATTGGTGTCAAGAATTGCTAGTAGATAGTCCGCTAGAGTTAGTCATTCCACTCGATTCATTTGATGATGAAACGGGAAGCTATATTGATTACGAAGAATTGTTTCAAAAATATACGCTATTTACCCATCACCATCCAACGATTTGGGAGGATATATTGCCCCAAATTCATAATAACTACGTCTATACAAAACAAGTATCCATTTCACAATCATCTGTTGTGAAACGACTCATTAAGGATGGCTTAGGTATGTCATTTTTACCTCGTATGATTGTAAGAAGAGAGCGAATGGAAGGTCGCTTTAATATTGTCCCTTTTACAGCATTTGCATTACCTAGCGTCCCCGTCTACCTTTTTTACAAAGATTCCGTTCATGTCCCACAACCATTACTGCAATTATTTCAGACAAGGGATTATTTATAATGACTACATGCTACAATTAGAGCAAGCGTCGGAAGCTGGGGAAATATAGTGAAAAGGAGTGAAGTGAAATGGTATTTTCCTTATTTAAGAAAAATAAAAAGCCGCAGCAAATGCTCAATCGTGTAGAATTTTGTATGACCAATTTATCGCTTGGTGCAGCGGATGCCTACGATGTGTTAGTAGAGCGAGCAGATATAGAAATCGAAGAATCGGGTTGTACGTCGCACTGTGAAATTTGCGAGCAGGGCCTCTTTGCCATTGTCAATGGTGAATTGATTACAGCAGCTGATGCAACAGCGTTAGTACAAGCAATTGATGAGGAAATGAAGCAAAATCCCCTTTATTAAATACACGGGTTTGGTAAATCGCCATTATATGTAGCGTAATCGCCATGAAACGAAGGGGAATCGCCACATAACTTATAGAAATAGCCAATAAAGACTGAAAAAACGCTGATAGCTCATTCTCTTGAGAGCTATCAGCGTCAGTAGCCTTACCAGCCTCTTACATATTGCACTGGCGGTTCGATTGGTGCGCCTAGTTCTTTTGCGGCATGTAGTGGCCAATAGGGCTCACGTAGTAAAACACGACCTAAGAAAATCAAGTCAGCGCGATTATTTTGTAATATTTCTTCCGCATGTTGTGCGATGGTGATTAAACCTACAGCACCTGTCGGAATATTGGCACCCACTTTAATTGCTTCCGCATGGGGCACTTGATAGCCAGGGAATGCCTGAATAGCTGCCTGTACGACACCACCTGTTGACACATCAACCAAATCGACACCTTGTGATTTCATCCATCGACTAAAGACGATAAAGTCCTCCATAGTTGTGCCATCTTGTGCGTAATCTTCCGCTGATACTCGAACAAGTAGTGGGCCATCCCAGACACTTCGTATGGCATCAATAATTTGACGGAGCAAGCGATAGCGATTTTCCTGTGAGCCTCCGTATTGATCGCTACGTTTATTAGTTGCTGGCGATAAAAATTCACTAATTAAATAGCCATGTGCACCATGAATCTCTAGCACATCAAAGCCCGCTTGTTTTGCACGCACGGCTGCTTTTTTAAACGCTTCAATCACATAGTCAATATCAGCATGCGACATTTCACTTGGTGTTTGATAAGCATCACTAAAAGCAATAGCTGAAGGAGCAAAAATTTCACCTTCCACCGTAGCTTTCCGTCCAGCATGGGCAAGCTGAATACCTGTTTTAGCTCCGTAAGCCCGCATCGCTGAAACTAATTGTTGTAAACCTTCGATATGTGCGTCATCCCAAATGCCAAGATCGTTGCTAGAGATTCGTCCCTCAGGAACGACAGCTGTTGCCTCTAATAAGATTAAGCCGACTTGCCCAGCGGCACGTGTTGCATAATGCACGTGATGGAACGGTGTGACCAACCCATCATCTTTAGCAGAATACATACACATTGGGGCCATGACAATGCGGTTTTTTAATGAAATCGTTTGTAATTGGTATGGTTGAAATAATTTAGTCAATGCAAAGCCCTCCTAATTCCTAGTTATTACCTCTATTTTGCCTGGATTACTTGCTATTTGCAAGTGCGCGAGATCGAGCTTCTGCTTCTTTAATACATGCTTCAATCGCTTGATTAAATTGATACTGTTCAAGTGCCTTTATGCCAGCTTCTGTAGTACCGCCTGGACTTGTCACTTTTTTACGAAGCACATCTGGCTCATCGATGGATTGCTTGAGCATTTCAGCAGTCCCTGCGAGCGTTTGCGTCATGAGGAGTCTAACCGTATCTTTTGCCAGTCCTACTTCCATCCCAACTCGTTCAAATGCTTCCATTAAATAATAAATATAAGCAGGGCCACTTCCAGACAGTGCTGTAACGGCATGCAGTTGGTCTTCCTCCACTTCAATGACAGATCCAACAGCTTCTAATAATTGTAAAAACATCACGCGTTGTTTAGCGGACACTTGCGCATTAAAGGCGATGCCACTAGCGGACATGCCGATCGTTGCCGAAGTATTAGGCATCACTCTTGCGACAGGGCGTAAGCCTAATTGCTCTGTAATCGTGCCAATGGCAATGCCCGCTAAAATCGATAGGATGGCCGTATGTTCGGTTATTTTGGACTTTAATTCTTGCATAGCTGTAATGGCATCCTTCGGTTTGATCGCTAAAATAATTAGATCTGCCTGCTGATAAATGGCCTCTTCAAAGTGACAATGAATGCCATACGTATCGTGTAAATATTGTAAGCGTTCTTTATCGGAGCGATTGGTGACATATATTTCTTGTGCTTTAAATACTTCCTGCTTAATCCAGCCTTGAATCAATGCTTCTGCCATCGAGCCAGCACCGATAAATACTATTTTTTTCATAGCAAAACACCTCCGTTTCAAAATAAAAAAAGCGCTCTCGTCCTTATATAGAAGGACGAAAACGCTGTCGTTTCCGCGGTACCACCTTTGTTTGCCAATTGGCACAACTCTTAGCCCTTTTATCGCAAGGGGAACGGTTATGTTGTCATAACTGCTCAGAAGTAGGTTCTGTAATGGGAGTGGGTGATGTTACTTGCAGCAAATGTAACACTCTCTGGACACCTTCACCAGCTACATACTTGGCTTCCTCAACGCACATAAATAATTTGATTATTCAAAATTATATTGATAATATATCTATCTGTCAACAGAAGGGTGACTTGAGGAAGAAAAACTTGTAAAATGGATGAATCGGTATTCATTTGTTGCGTAAAAAGGGGGAGACAACTTTGTCGATACATAAAATAGAAATTCCAACACCCTATGATGTAGGAGATGTCAATGCATTTGTTGTGAAAGGTGATGCACTCACAATATTTGATGTTGGTCCAAAAACGGCGGATGCCTATGATGCACTAAAATCGGGAATTCGGGCGGCTGGCTTTGACATAAAAGATATAGAACAAGTTGTATTAACACATCATCATCCTGATCATGCTGGTTGGGTTGATGCATTTCCACATGCTGAAATTTTAGGGCATGCCTATAATGATAAATGGTTACGTCATGACGAAGATTTTTTACGATATCATGAACAATTTTACAGTAAGTGCTTGTTTGAACACGGCGTGCCAATGCAATATATTCAATCGAGTGTCCATGTTCGCCGTGAAATAGAACTTGTTGGGCAAAGACCTTTAACACAAATTTTACACGGTGGTGATGAGGTTCCTGGGCATCCTGGTTTAAAGGCAATTGAAACGCTAGGACATGCACAAAGTCATTTTATTTTTTGGGATGAAAGATCGCATCATGTGATCGGCGGAGATTTATTATTAGAAAAAATTACACCGAATCCATTAATCGAGCCACCTTTAGACCGCACACAAGGTCGCCCGAAATCATTGTTGCAATATAATGCATCCCTTGACATATTACGTCAGTTGCCTGTCAACATGATGTATACAGGGCATGGTGCCAATTTAGAAGGCATACCACAATTGATTGATAAGCGACTTGAGCGACAGCATCAGCAATCGATGAAAGTGTATGACTTGCTTGGTGATGATCAACTAACAGTCGTACAAACGACTAAACGTTTATATCCATCGATTTTCCAGCATCAGCTTGGCTTGACATTATCCAAAACACTTGGACATTTAGACTATTTAGAAGCAAATCATCTTGTAGTTTCAGAAAAGAATGAGGATGGCGTCTATTTGTTTACACGAAAGTAGGTTTTATACATGAAAATGAATAAAAAGACAATCTTTGTAACAGGTGCGACGAGTGGTGTGGGCTTAAAAATTACTGAATTATTAGTTGCGCAAGGTCATATTGTGTATGCCACAGGGCGTAATGAAGTAGCGTTAAAAACGTTACAACGTTTAGGTGCCAATGTCATACAAGCTGATTTAACGTCAATAAGCGCAATTGATGAAGTTTGTGCGCAACTGCCTACTCTGGATGTCGCTATATTATCAGCAGGGGTAGGGAAGTTTGCGATTGCCCCAATGTTATCGGATGAAGATATTACGCAAATGGTGGAGCTGAATGTACGTGTGCCGATGTATTTAGCAAAGCGTTTAGCGACACCGATGATTGCACGTGAGCAAGGACAACTTATTTTTATCGGTTCTCAAGCTGGTAAAGTCGCGACGCCTAAAGCAAGTGTTTATGCTGCAACAAAACACGCCATTGTCGGCTTTACAAACGGCCTACGTATGGAGCTAGCGCCGTACAATATTAAAGTAACAGCCATCCATCCAGGACCAATTGATACGCCATTTTTAGATAAAGCAAATGATGACAGTGGTTATCGACAGTCATTAGGTAAATTATTATTAACACCAGAAGAAGTAGCGCAGGCAACGGTCAAAACAATTGATCGACCAGTTCGAGAAGTCAATTTACCACGAATGATGGGTTGGACGAGTAAACTATATGCATTAGCACCTGCCACGATCGAATATTTAGCCAAACCATTATTCAATAAGAAATAATTCGGTGCCAGGCACGCAAACAATTTATAATTATTCATGTAAAAATGTACGAAGACTCTTACGGCACGAAGCATTTGCGAAGTGCCAGGCACCCACACAATTTATAAATATCCAGATGGAAAACCCATGAAGGTTCCTGCAACTAATGAAAAGCTGCTAGGAATGCGACGTGGGTTTTTTGTTGTATAAGCTGCCGTGTTTATACGTTATTCATTCATCTAAAAAGCAATAAATTGTATTTTCGAGTGAAACGATGCAACTTCAAATAACGACCCAACCGTTGTTATAACAGACTTTTAACATTCTTCGCAAAAGTATATTTTTTTATAAAAATGCACTTGTATTTATTTTTATAACATGGTACTATTCGTGTATAAACTTTTAAGTGAGTGTATAAACATACATATCATATAGAGCAATTGGAGGCGCATTTCGTATGGCAAATAAAAAAGTAGTATTAGCATACTCTGGCGGTCTTGATACTTCAGTAGCAATTCCGTGGTTAAAAGAACAAGGTTGGGACGTTATCGCAGTATGTCTAGACGTTGGTGAAGGAAAAGATCTTGAGTTTGTCAAAAATAAAGCACTTCAAGTAGGTGCCATTGAATCATATATGGTGGATGCAAAAGATGAATTCGCTGAGCAATACGCGCTTATTTCGTTACAAGCACATACGTGGTACGAGCAAAAATATCCATTAGTATCAGCACTTTCTCGTCCGTTAATTTCAAAAAAATTAGTGGAAATCGCGAACCAAGTCGGTGCGGATGCAGTAGCTCACGGTTGCACAGGTAAAGGGAATGACCAAGTTCGTTTTGAAGTATCTATTAAAGCATTAAATCCAGATTTAGAAGTACTAGCTCCTGTACGTGAGTGGGGTTGGAGCCGTGATGAAGAAATCGAATATGCAATGCAACATAATGTACCGATCCCGGCAACATTAGATTCACCGTTCTCGATTGACCAAAACTTATGGGGTCGTGCAAATGAAGCGGGCGTTATGGAAGATCCTTGGGTATCTCCACCAGAGGAAGCTTATGGCCTAACTGTTTCTGTTGAAAACGCACCAAATGAAGCAGAATATGTAGAAATCGAATTTATTGCTGGTAAACCGGTAGCTTTAAATGGCAAAGAAATGAAGCTTGCTGATTTAATTCAAGAACTAAACGCAGTAGCAGGTGCGCACGGTGTTGGCCGTATCGACCATGTTGAAAACCGTTTAGTTGGTATTAAATCTCGTGAAGTATACGAAATTCCAGGTGCTAAAGTACTGTTAACTGCTCATAAAGAGCTTGAAGACTTAACACTTGTAAAAGAGCTAGCACACTTCAAACCAGTGATTGAGAAAAAATTATCTGAACTGATTTATGATGGTTTATGGTTCTCACCTTTACGTGATGCATTACAAGCTTTCCTTGCAGAATCACAACAATATGTCAACGGTACTGTTCGTGTGAAACTTTATAAAGGACATGCGATTGTAGAAGGACGTAAATCACCAAATTCACTATACAATGAAAAATTAGCAACTTACTCTAAAGAAGATCAATTCAACCACGCATCAGCTGTAGGCTTTATCGAACTATGGGGTCTGCCAACAGTGGTTAACTCTTCAGTTAATAAAAAATAATTATTACTTTAGGGTGTAGTGTAGCTTGGACGCTGTACTGCACCTTTTCCAAAAGAAATGTAGAAAAAGGTGAGCTGTTATGACAAAACTTTGGGGCGGACGTTTCCAAAAATCAGCAGAAGCATGGGTGGATGAATTTGGCGCATCGATCGGCTTTGACCAACAACTTGTTTTGGAAGACCTAGAAGGTAGTGTCGCACATGTCACGATGCTTGGTGCAACAGGGATTTTACCAGCAGAGGATGTAGAAGCTATTCTGGACGGTCTTGCTCAACTGCACGAAAAAGCAATTGCTGGTGAGCTTGAATTTACGGTTGCCAATGAAGATATTCATTTAAACCTTGAAAAAATGTTGATTGATTGTATCGGACCTGTTGGTGGTAAACTACATACAGGTCGTAGCCGTAATGACCAAGTCGCAACGGATATGCATATTTTCTTAAAAAAACGTGTAAAGGAAGCAATCGGTTGTATCGAGACATTCCAAAAAACGTTAGTAGAAAAAGCGGAGGAGCATATTGATACAATTGCTCCAGGCTATACGCATTTACAACGTGCACAGCCCATTTCTTTTGCGCACCATTTAATGGCCTATTTTTGGATGCTTGAGCGCGATAAACAACGTTTTACGGAATCCATTAAACGCATTGATATTTTACCACTAGGTGCTGGTGCTATGGCAGGGACAACTTTTCCGATTGATCGTCTAAAATCAGCAGAGTTACTTGGCTTTAGCGAAGTGTACGCGAATTCTATGGATGCTGTCAGTGATCGTGATTTTATCGTCGAATTTTTAAGCAATTCATCCTTATTAATGGCGCATTTATCTCGTTTTGCTGAGGAAATTATTTTATGGTCGACAGATGAATTTAAATTTATCGAATTGGATGATGCCTTCTCAACAGGTTCTTCCATTATGCCACAGAAGAAAAATCCAGATATGGCGGAGTTAATTCGCGGAAAAACAGGTCGTGTCTACGGTAACCTTATGGGCTTATTAACAGTTCTAAAAGGAACGCCGTTAACATACAACAAGGACATGCAAGAAGACAAAGAAGGAATGTTCGATACTGTGCATACCATTCTTGGTTCATTAAAAATCTTTGAAGGTATGGTACGCACGATGACAGTCAATAAGGAGCGTCTGCACAAGGCCGTTCACTCTGACTTCTCCAATGCAACCGAATTAGCAGATTATCTTGCAACAAAAGGTATGCCATTCCGTGAAGCGCATGAAGTAACAGGTAAATTAGTGTTTACATGTATTCAAAAGGGCATTTATTTATTAGATTTACCAATTGAAGACATGAAAAAAGAAAGCGAGCTAATCGAAGCGGATATTTATGATGTGTTGGCACCTGAAGCAGCTGTTCGCCGCCGACATTCCTTAGGTGGTACAGGTTTCGATCAAGTGACGATTCAAATCGACAAAGCAAAAGCTTGCTTCGTTTAATTATTATGCGTGCAAGTCCTTTGAGACATTTGCATAGATATTCATTAAAGCTGTCCAGTGAGGCACTATGAAAAACCTTAATCCTTTTTCTGTGGAGCCAGCGGGTGAAACAAAAGAAGAGCACCTTACATATGTGAAGGACAATCCCCAATTTTCGGAGACGCGAAATTGGGGTTTTTGTATAAGGCAAGGGAGGAATGATGAATGACAGATCGTTTTACAAAGGGGTTAGAAACGATAAAGCAATATGTAACAGAAGAAGAAGCAGCTCGCCTGATCGACTCCGATACACTCGCAGATATTGCACCTGATTTGCGCAAAATGATTATCGAGTTTGCCTATGGGGATGTTTATTCAAGGCCAGGTCTTGATGCGAAAAGCCGCGCACTTGTCGTGCTTACTGCTGTTGTGACACAAGGTGCTGCACCGCAAACGAAAACACATATAACACGAGGTTTGCATGCAGGACTAACACCAACAGAAGTTGTTGAAGCACTATTACAATTAGTGCCATATATCGGTTTTCCACGCGTGCAAAACGCGCTAACGGTTGCCCAGCAAGTGTTTCACGATAAACAGCTAAGTGTAAAATAAGTCGAGTTAAGAACATATAAAAAAATTTTTTAACACGCTGTATAAAATGTTTGTAGATGCGCCATACTGTTAAAGGATACACTTAATCATCGACATTGATGAGGAGGATGCAGAATGAGTACTTCAAGTTCCACACCAGTAGACAATGAATCTCAGGAAAGTCCGCCACAGCTGAATAAGGTTGATGCTTCACATATCTTAAGGGTTAGGTAATACTTTGTGTTACTGAATCTTAGGATGAAGTAGATACCGCAACTGTACAATCAAATAGAATGTATAAGTGTCCATGAGACCCAGAATTTTTCTGGGTCTTTCTTTTTATTTTCTAAATAAAGTTGATATTACAAATACACTGTTATATTATTAGTATAACAGAATAAGTTACCAATCCTTAGCGACAGTGTTAATCATTACATATTGGTGCTGATGTTTATTTGGATATAAGGAGGGACTTTCATGAAAAAGCTGATCGTATTATGTTTTGTCACATTATTATTGGTTGCTTGTTCTCAAAAGGGTGCGGCAACACAGGTGGACAAAAAGGAGGATGGACAAAGCATGAATGAACAACTAATCGGAAAATGGGCAGGCAATATTGAACTGCCAAATGGTGCGCTACCAATTATTGTGGACTTACAACAAGAGGGAGGAACGTTATCTGTTCCAGCACAAGGTTTAAGCAATTATCCGTTTAAAAGCGTAACATATGACGGTGACCAAGTACAAATTACCATTAATTTAAACGGCTCGCTTATTGCAATTAACGGTACATTAAAAGATAACCAAATTGAAGCAACGTTCACGCAAAATGGCGGTCAATTCCACTTGCTATTAAAGCCGTATACAGAACTGCCTGCAGAGCCTGTGTCGTATGAAAGCATGACAGTTCCTGTTAAAGATGGTGATTTAACAGTAGCACTGCAAAAAAGTAGTAAAGAGCCATCACCAGTCGTCCTCATTCTAGCAGGTTCTGGACCGACAGATAAGGATGGTAATTCGGCAATCGCAGGAAAAAATAATAGTTTGAAAATGCTTGCAGAAGGTTTAGCGCAAGAGGGGATTGCAAGTGTGCGTTACGATAAGCGAGGTATTGGAGATAATACGTCCTTATTGACGATAGAAGAAGATATTACGATCGATCAATATGTTGACGATGCCGTGCAAGTGCTCAATGCGCTGACAGCAAATAAAGCATTTTCAAGTGTCCATATTATTGGCCATAGTGAAGGCTCGTTAATAGGCATGTTAGCTGCTCAAAAGGCCGATGTTGATTCCTTTGTGTCGATAGCGGGTGTAGGTAGAACTGCTGATACATTGCTGCTAGAGCAACTAGCAGGACAATTAACACCAGCCCAAACAACTGAAGCAACAACGATTCTTGCAGCATTGAAAAAAGGGGAACAAGTACAAAATGTATCTGCTGAGCTACAAGCATTATTTAGACCATCTGTGCAACCTTATATGATCTCCTGGCTGAAATATAATCCAGCTACCGAGCTTCAACGAGTTAAAGGTCGCGTTTTAATACTTCAAGGAACAACGGATATCCAAGTAAATAAGACAGATGCAGAGGCGTTAAAGCATGGAAATGACAAAGCAGAGCTTATCTATTTAGAAGGCATGAATCATATTTTGAAAAACGCACCGGAGGATCGAGCACAAAATTTAGCTACCTATGCGGATCCAACATTGCCATTGCATGCAAACTTATTACCAACGATTCATCACTTTATCGTCAATGACTAGCAATAGGCTATGATAGAAAGTCAATTGGGGGAAGAACGATGATAGAAGCTATTGTACTTTTAATCATAATGATACCATTTTTAATTTTTGCTATTGTTTTATCGCAAGGTAAAGGGGCATTTTTCATAGCAGGATATAACACTATGTCCGATCGCAAAAAAGAAACTTATGATGAAACAGCACTTGCTAAATTTACAGGCAAGATTATGTATGGCTATTGTTTTTGTCTATTATTATGGGCACTGAATGGGATCTTCCAAACGAATTGGCTTTTTATCGTTGGTACCATTTTATTTGTTGGGCTTACCGTGTTTATGCTCATATATGGCAACACAAAAAATCGTTTTAAAAAATGAAGCGCTAAAAAGGCACAACGTAAGACGCTATGATCGCTCGTGCGGGATCGTCTTACGTTGTGCTTATTTAAATTTGGTCAAAGATTGTCACAACAATTTTTTCTCAAAACAAAAACATTCATGTACTCTTGCAAAGCGTTCCTTTATTTTCTCGCGCTCTTTGCCAACATAATGGGCAAATGCTTGAACGGGATACAATTCAGGTATGTCGGTTGTCACTGCAAGTTTCAGCTCTTCACTATCCATAAATACTTGTAAATAGGAATCAACGATTGAAAATTGATTGTTTATGTACCAATTGTTTACCCACTGATCGTCTCTTGTCCAAGCTTCCAAACGATTTAACTTTTTTTCTTGCGCTCTTTTTTCGGCTTCTTGTAATAATTGATGAGCTACTCCTTTACGTTGATAATCAGGATGAACCGCGATATGCCAAATCATGCCCCCTAAGCCTTCGCCTCTTGAACACACCGTATGCGGCTGCACTTCATATTCAATATCCAGTAAACCAATAACTTGTTGATCCGCTATGGCAACGAGTTCAATGGCTGGCTGCGCATAGGTCTCCTTTTTCTGAAGAACATTGTCAAAATAAGCGGTATTTAAAAAGGATAACACGCGACAACGTACCCAACCTATTTCATCTATTCCTTGATAATCTCTAATTTCCATAAGTTCCTCCAATTATATTTACCTGTATATACTAATTGTACCAAATTTTATTTAGCGAATCTTAAAATTTTATTCACTACCTATTAACTTTCTCACTGTCATAACGGTATTGTTATGGTATTTTTAATATGAAAATTAAAAAATTTCCAATTTATTGGCGATTATGGATTGTGTATTGTGGAGGGAAAGGGTTTGAAAATAGTTGATAAAGTTTTAGTGCAAAAAAATACAATTAAACATCAGCTTCGAAGAGGACATATCATGATTATTTTAATCATTAGTTTATGTATATTTATTCCTACTGTCTTTATCGAATATCGGCAAATGATTAACCATCAAAAAGAAGAAATGACGAATTACTTAGACGCTCAAAGTTATTTTTTTGAAAGCTGGTTAATGGAGCGTTCAAAGGCTATCTATACAATCGCGAATGTAGATTTTGTTCAAGGCTATCAATTTGAACAAACGCAGACTTTTTTTCAAGATTTTAAAAAACATTCCGTTTTTACTGATTTAGTGTTCGTGAACAAAGAAGGTAAGGTACAATTCGATACAGTGACAGCATATCATCAAAATGGTGTGGGCATGGATGTCAGTAATCGGGACTATTTTCAAGCAGCGAAAAATATGAACGAGCAAACCATTACAGATGTCTTAATTAGTCGAGTAACAAATGAGCCTATTATTGCATTTGCTTCTCCCATTCTTGATGCGCAACAACAGTTTAATGGTGTTATATTTGGCACTGTCAATTTTGCTACAATCGATAAGCTTCTAAACGAATCAAGAGTAGGTTTTCAAGGGCATGCTTATATTGTCAATCACGATGGCACGTTACTAACAGATTTGGATGCCAAAAAAGAACATGTAGATACCCTTTTATTTGCCCAAAATATTGATGATCGTATTTTGACGATTGCACAAGCGAATGCACTGCCATCGCCATTGAACACGTATAAAGATGCACAGGGACAATGGGTGTTGGCAAAAAGTAAGGCAATTAATCAAGGGAAATGGTACATGATTTCGGAAGTCCATCTATTGGAAGCGTATACACCTTTAATAAAAAGATTTGGGTTATTAGCCATTTGTATTTTAGTAGGTACGTTTTTAACGATACAAATTATGGTGCTGTTAACGAGAAGAATGGAGGAGCCGATTCAGCAGTTACTGCAAGGTGTTGCTAAAGTACAACAAGGTAACTACGATTATCAAATCAATGAAATTCAGTTAGCACGTTATGCCAAAGAATTTCAGGAACTGTGCTTATCTTTTAATGACATGAGCACAAAAGTGAAAGAAGACACCATCCTATTAAAGGAGCTATCGGTTACTTGTCAACTTACGAAACTATACAATCGTCGTTATTTAATCGAGCAAGGTGAACATGTTTTTCAAAATTGTAAAAATGAAAAAAATCATTGCTCTTGTATAGCGATTGATATTGATTTTTTTAAAAACATTAATGATACGTATGGGCATTTAATCGGTGATGAAGTGTTAAAACATGTTGCGTCGATCATAAAGGAATCCGTCCGAAGAAAAGATATTACAACGAGATACGGGGGAGAGGAATTTGTTATATTGTCTCCAACGACGTCAGTGGAAAGTGCTGTGAAAATTGCTGAACGAATTAGAAGAAATATTGAAGAATTTCCGTTTCAGATGGGCGAACAATTTATACATTTGACGGTAAGTGTTGGTATTGCTGAATTTGCGAACGATAACGATATTTTGAACTTTTACGATTTAATTGACAAGGCTGATCAGGCACTTTACGTTGCGAAAGATAGTGGCCGAAATAGGCTTAAAATTTATGATGGTGTCAATAATGTCGCTATCAATTAGTGTCGTAATAACCTAAGGTTTTTAACGAATCGAAAAAATGTTTAATCCTTTAAAAAATGACCATACTATCTATGATTCACTTATGAAGTCTATAATGATGAGGAGGATGTCAAATGAGTAGGCCGGAACAATTAGACCCGAAATCTCAAAAAATCCACCGTAACTGGACAAGGATTAAGCGTTCAAAATCTCAAGTAAATGGTGAAACGGAGATTACTCTCCATAACCGTATCTTGAGAAGTGAAGCGAAAGCCCGACAGTTTTAATCATGCTAGAAGCAATAAGTGTCATCAAGCCCAGAAACTTTTCTGGGCTTTTTTTGCATTTAACGATCTTGCACCAACACTTATCCAATTAATAGTTTTATAGTAAAATATAAGAAAAGCTAAATTGGAGGAAAGATGATGAGTTGTCAAATTCATATTCGTGTCGCTCGTCTTGCAGATGCCCAACAAATGCTGGCCATCCAGCAGGAAGTGATAGCAGAAGAACAGTATTTAATTTCAACTGGAACGGAATTTCAGCAAACAGTTGAAGGGCAGAAAGCATGGATTCAGAAGATACTGGCAAATGATCGTGAAACAATCCTGATTGCCGAATATAATGACGATATGGTGGGGTGGCTAGCCTTTCAATCGCCAGAACGCAAACGTTTAGCACATACAGGTAGCTTTGGGATGATGGTGTGTAAAGAATATCGGGGGCAAGGAATTGGCAAACAATTAATTGAAGCGTTATTGACATGGGCCGTAGCTAATCCACAAATTGAGAAAGTTTGCTTAGGTGTATTTTCAACGAATGTCGGCGCTATTAAGCTTTATCGAAAAATGGGATTTATCGAAGAAGGTAGAAAAATAAATGAAATCAAAGTATCTGACAACGAGTATATTGATGATGTATTAATGTATAAAATGGTTTAACAATTCATAAAAGGGGTGTTTTGCATTAAAATCTATCATTTTACAAAACATGGTGCTAAAGCGATTCATCAATATAACTCGCTACACGCATATTATTCAAAAATAATGAAAACCGTAGAGCCGACAAATATTGGTTTTATTTACATAGAAGCGGGAGGAGTTGTAGGTCTACACGAAGCACCTGTTCCGCAGTTATTTATTGTTATCGAGGGAGAAGGTTGGGTCTATGATGAAACTAGAAAGAAACATTTTGTTAAACAGGGCGATGGTGTTTTTTGGCATAAGGGACAAGCGCATGCGTCAGGAAGCGACAAAGGGTTAACAGCCCTCGTCATGCAAGCAACACAAATGGAGGTGCCTGGATAAAACGAGGGCAAAAGTGTATTTATTTTGTTAATGCAAGTGCCAAGCGTAATGTCTTTAACATATGCCCATCAAATAGATCATCAAATTCTTCAACTTGTTGGAAGCCCTTTGCCATGTAGAATTGTCTACCTATCGTATTGTCTTTCTCAACACAGACAGTTAGTGAAACGGCACCTTGCAATTTTTGTATACCATTTTCCAGTAGAGCTGAGCCAATGCCCATATGTTGATAAGCAGGATCTAGATAAATCGCGAGTAGTTCAGCTTGTCCTTCGTTTACATTGGAAAAGTTCGCAAATCCCACAATCGTTTCACCCATTTGGGCAATTAAAAATGGACTTTTTTGAAGACGTACTAGTAAACGATTTTCATTATAGGCAGCTTGCAGAAAGCGATCCTGAATTTGCTTTGGAATAATGCCTTCATAGGTCACATACCAACTTGTTTGTGCAATTTTTTGTACAAAAGAGATGTCGTCTTTATTCATTTGACGTATAATGAGTGTCAAAACTTATCACCTGCAATTTCAATTATTTCTATATATTGTAACATTTAGCGTAGTGAAAGGGGATGGTTCCATGCAAGTTTTAGAAAAAGCATTTGGGTATATTACGAGACAATATGAGGAACGACTTCAAGTACTTGTTTTTGAGCAAAATACAGTGGGAGCTGGTATACAAATTCCTAAAGGTACAGTGGAAGAGGGCGAAACACCACTTGAAGCAGTAATGCGAGAGATGGTGGAGGAAACCGGTTTAACAAATTTAATCGTCCAAGGATTAATTGCGCAAGATTATGCGGAGCATTATTCGGGAGCATTACAAAAACGCTATTTTTATCATTTAACATCCGATGACCCGCGTCAGCACTGGCAGCACAATCCAACTGGTTTAAATGAGGCGAATTTACAATTTACGTTGTATTGGATGGATGAAGAACATGCTGTTAAGCTCGCTCCTGGACATGGTGATTATTTATATCGCATTTTTTCAAGTGTCACGACTGAACGATAAGATCCCTCTTTAGTAATAGGGGGATTTTTGTGCTGTAGCCAACAGGTCACGATATCAAAAAGGAGGTAGGAATGTTGACACTCTATTATGAAGAATATGGAGACAAACAGGCACCACTAATTGTTTTTTTACATGGGGGAGGTGTCAGTGGATGGATGTGGGAACAACAGATTCCCTTTTTTGCCCAACATTATCATTGTATTGTACTTGATTTACCAGGGCACGGGAGAAGTAGTGAGGATTCCTATTTTTCAATGAAGGAAACTGCGGTGAAAATCATTGATCTTCTCGACAAGGTGGCAAACAACCGTAAAATAACAGTTATCGGTTTTTCTTTAGGTGCTCAATTAATTGTCCAAGTTGTGAGTATGAGACCTAATTTAGTAGACTCGGCAGTCATTGTCAGTGCATTAGTAAGACCAATGCCTTCAGTAGTAAAATGGATAGCGCCAGCAATAAAGCTTTCTTTTCCCCTAATTTCAAATAAAACATTTTCAAAAATCCAGGCGAGGACACTTTACATTCCACAAGAAAAGTTTACGCACTATTATGAAGAAAGTTGCCGCATGTCTCAGCAAATACTGATTAGTGTACTGAAGGAAAACATGTCATTCTCCATCCCGGAAAACTTTAAGCACGTAACAACCTCCATGCTGATTATGGTCGGGGATAAGGAAAAGGCAATGATGAAGAAATCTGCAAACGACTTAATCGATAGCAATGTGTATTGTGAGGGCATGGTCATCGCGGATATCGGTCATGGCATCCCATTAGCCAATCCTACACTGTTTAATGACATCGTCTCCGATTGGTTGAGTGCCAGGCACACAAACAATTCAGAAAAGTATGAGTGCCAGGCACATAAACAATTCTGAAATTTGCCGGTCATGGCCGCTAGCTAGAAAGCATACAAAATAAGCCGCAACAGCCTGCTCGTAAGCGGAGGGTTGCGGCAAAAGTGCCAGGCACTCAAACAATTCGCAATATTTAAGCTTTAGCTGCAATTTCTAATGCTTGGGCAAAGTCGGCAATGAGATCATCAACATGCTCCAACCCTACTGAAAAACGTAATAGTCCGTCTGTAATACCACGTTTCATACGTTCTTCAGGCTCCATCGCGGCATGACTCATTTTAGCAGGGTAGGAAAGGATGGACTCCACGCCACCAAGTGAGACAGCAAAAACAGGGATTGTCATTGCTTCCACTAATGCTTTCGCTGCTGCATAGTTCGGTAGGCGGAAGGACAATACCGCACCTGGACTTGTACTTTGACTATGATGAATGTCGTAGCCAGGATGTGAAGCAAGACCTGGATAATACACTTGTTCAACGAGCGGATTGGCATCTAAAAACTGTGCAATCTTTTGTGCTGATGCCGCTGAACGACTAAAGCGTACATCGGTAGTTTTCATATTTTGCAGTAATGTGAAGCAATCCTGTACACCTAAAATGTTGCCAAAAGAATTTTGGATAAAATAAAGGTCATTTCCTAGTTGCTCATCAGCTGTCACTGTCAGTCCTGCAATAATATCTGAGTGACCAGATAAAAATTTCGTTGCACTATGGATAACAACATCTACACCTAAGTCGAGTGGACGTTGGTGTAACGGCGTCATAAACGTATTATCCAAAAATGTGAAGCATTGATGCTGCTTAGCTAGTGCAACTACCCCGCGAATATCTGTAATGCCTAATGTTGGATTCGAAGGTGTCTCCATATAAAGTAGCTTTGTAGCAGGCGTAATTGCTGATTCAATTGCTGCTAAATCTGTAAAATCAACGAACGTATGTGTAATGCCAAAACGTGGTAAAACTTTCGAAACAAAGCGATAAGTACCACCATAGACATCTTCGGTAATGACAATATGATCCCCTTGCGATAATAACATTAATGCAGCAGAAACAGCTGCAATACCAGAAGAAAAGGCATGTGCACGAACGCCACCTTCAAGCTCTGCAACGGCTTTCTCTAAGGCATCACGTGTTGGGTTGCCAGAACGAGCATAATCGTACTCACCGAACGCATCAATGCTTTCTTGATGGAAGGTTGAAGATACGTACATTGGGACATTGACTGCACCCTTTTTATTTTCATAGCCATCACGCACGCCGGCATGAATAAGCGCTGTTTCAATATGTTGCTTCATTTTTTGCCTCTTTTCTCAGCGTATCAAACACTTGTTTTAAATCTGCAATTAAATCTTCTGCTTCTTCAATGCCGACAGAGAAGCGTAGTAAACGATCGCATACGCCACGTTCTACACGTTCCTCGTAAGGCATATCGGCATGTGTTTGTGTCGCAGGGTACGTAATAAAGCTTTCAACGCCACCAAGACTTTCAGCAAAAATAATTAACTTTAAGTTTCGTAAGAAGGGGTCAACCCATTCAGGTTTTTGCAAACGGAATGATAGCATCCCACCTTTACCTGTATAAAGAACATCTGCTACAAGCTCTTCTTCTTCTAAGTAAGCCGCGATTGCTTTGGCATTTGCATCATGCTGTTTTAAACGAAGGTGCAATGTTTTTAAGCCGCGGATTAATAGCCAACAATCCATTGGACCGAGCACCATCCCACTACCATTATGAATAAAGCCAAGACGTTCAGATAGCTCAGCCCCTTTTGTGACAACAAGACCAGCTAACACATCATTATGGCCGCCAATATACTTTGTCGCAGAATGCAGGACAATATCGGCACCTAATTCAATTGGTCGTTGGAAATAAGGCGTGTAAAATGTATTATCAACAATTAACAATGCACCGTGTTTATGTGCAAGTTCCGCATACACTTGAAGATCGAATTCCTGCATAAGTGGGTTTGTCGGTGTTTCAATAAAGATAGCACGCGTATTGTCATTGATTAACGCTGCTACTTGCTCAACGGATGCAAATTTTGAATAAATGGGTTTAATATTGTATGTTTCACTGAAAAAGCTGAAAAGTCGGTATGTACCACCGTATAAATCGTCTGGTACGATTAATTCATCACCAGGCTTAAACAGTGACATTACAAGTTGGATAGCAGCCATTCCTGAACTACAGGCAAAGCCAGCGTCGCCACCTTCTAAATCAGCAATACCTGCTTCTAAAATCGTACGCGTTGGATTTTTTGTACGTGTATAATCAAAACCTGTTGATTCACCAATACCTGCATGTTTATAAGCAGTCGATAAATGAATTGGGGGACTGACAGCGCCAGTTTGAGGGTCACTTAAGTTTCCAAGTTGTACAAGCTTTGTTTCAATACTTCTGTTATTTGTCATGTCATCACTCTTTTCTTCGTCATTGATATTGATATAGAAAGAGCCTATTGGAGACTCTATTTCTTAATAGAATAAATGAATAAAGGTCCTAGTAGCCCAAAAAAAGCAGAGCTTATGTCATTTAATACCTTCTATTTTCTCTATAATTGTTACCAATTTAACATGGATAGTACAGAAGGACAAGATGATTTCAGAAAATTACATAGATTATTGAAATTAAATCATGTAGGAATAGTAGGGGATTAATTTAGAATGGCTAGAACCGCATAAAAAAGACTACAGAATATTCGCATGGAACGAATGCTCTATAGCCTTGACAATTATGCTTGTTGTTTTTTTAATAAATCTCGAATTTCTTTTAACAGTTCCTCTTTTGCATCAAGCTCTGGTGTAGGCTCTTCTACAACCGCTTCTTCTTTTTTTCTCGTAAATTTTGTCATCAGACGCAATGCTAAAAAAATGGCAAAGGCGATAATTAAAAAGTCAATAATGGACTGTAAAAATATACCTAACTTCACTTGTGCTTTCCCAGCACCGAACATAAAGCTCTCTGTTAAATCAATGCCTCCTGTTAAAACACCAACTAAAGGCATAATAATATTTTCTACTAAGGAGGTAACAATTTTACCGAAAGCACCGCCAATTACAACGGCAATCGCTAAATCAATTATGTTGCCTTTCATAGCAAATTCCTTAAAGTCTTTCCACATAACTCGAATCCTCCTATAATTATCCAATAAAACAATCAAATAGTATTCTACTATATTTCCCGCGTTGTATTCAACTATATTCGTAGTGAAAAGGCAAATAGAAAAAAATATACAACATAAAACGGTAAATTTGGTAATATGGAAATAGACAAAGAATGATTAGGTGTGACTTATGGCGAAAAAACAAAAAAAACCGTTGCTATCACCCGCAGTGAAGATGGGGATGATTGCATTATTAATACCCGTAGCGATTACTGTGTATGTTCTCGCCTTTTTTGCGTGGAAGGAGCTTCAAACATTGCCGCTATTTGAAAAACTGGCACAGCAAAAGGCAATTGAAGAAATTCAGCAAAATTTTGATATGAACATTCCGGAGCAGTATATCCCCGTATACATAGCCGCTGAAGAAAAATATGGTGTGCCTTGGACATTGTTAGCGGCCCATCATCGCATTGAGACGCGCTTCTCCTCTATGAAATCGCTCGTATCACCGGCGGGCGCCATCGGACATATGCAATTTATGCCTTGCACGTTTGTAGGCTGGAAGCATCCAACTTGCTCAGGATTAGGCAAGGGGAATATTCCAGATGCAGAGCTTATGAATCCGGCGATTATTAAAAAATATGGTGGCTATGGCGTGGATGCCAATGGCGATGGAGTAGCTGATCCATACGATATTGAAGATGCTGTCTTTAGCGCAGCAAATTATTTATCAAGGTATGGTGCAGCAAAAGGCGATGTCAAACGAGCGGTATTTAATTATAACCATAGCGAAGAATACGTTAATAATGTGCTACATTATTATAAGCTATATGATGATTATCATGATGAATTAAAAACGGCAGTGCTCTTGAATGTAAAAAAATAATAAAAGTGAAACGCTGCACGGGTAGTTGCACGCCCATAGTAGACGTCTAGTGTTCGATTGACAGTTGCCAATCGAACACTTTTTTGTATTTTAGCAGGGGAGGTGAACAGTGAATAAAAAAACTATTGACATTTTTCAAAATAATTAATATCATCTTTATAAGTTTACTTGGTTTTTTAACAAAAACTGTTTTATTGTTAATTCCTAGTAAATTAATAAACTAAATAATAATAGAACTTTTCGTTACGAAAAGCTGACTAGTAAAAACTAGAGGCCCTTAAGTATTTATTTACTTAAGGGTTTTATGTTGTTCAACAGTAAAGGAGGAAGGAAAGTGAGTGAACGAGCACTCGTCATTGAGCGGTTAAATAAAATATTTACAACGCAAAATGAGCACATTGTGGCATTACGAGATGTCGACTTGCATGTGAAACAAGGAGAATTTATGACAGTCATAGGGCCAAGTGGATGTGGAAAAAGTACACTGCTAAAAATTGTAGCAGGGCTTGATGTTGACTATGTCGGTAAAGTGGAGCTAAATGGCCAACCAATTACAGGACCTAGTTTAGAGAAAGGCTTTATTTTTCAAGAACCGCGCTTATTCCCTTGGTTAACAGTTGAAAAAAATATTGCGGGTGATCAATCATGGAAGGACCCGAAAGTGCGTGAAAACGTTCATGCACTAATTCAGTTAGTAAAGCTTGAAGGATTTGAAAAAGCTTATCCTAAAGAGCTTTCAGGGGGCATGGCACAGCGTGTCTCAATTGCACGGGCATTACTACGAAACCCTGCTATTTTACTACTAGATGAACCTTTTGGTGCATTGGATGCTTTTACACGATCTCATATGCAAGAAGTATTATTAAATATTTGGGAAACAAACAAGACGACGATGATTTTTGTGACACATGATTTAGACGAAGCGGTCTTTTTAGGCCAACGAGTAGTCGTGATGAATCCAAGACCTGGTCATATTAAAGCTGTCTTACCGATTGACTTAACTTTTCCACGCAAGCGCACATCCCTAGGCTTTCAGGAGATGCGTCGGGCGGTGTTAAATGAATTTGAAAAAGTGGAAGAACAATCGTACACGGTAGGCGCTGGAATTTAAAAGGGGATGAAATGAAGATGACAAAACAATGGAAAGTGTTTGCCTTATTACTAACGCTAGTTGTTTTTCTAATTGGCTGTGCAAAACATGAGTCAACTGCGAAAGAGTCGACAAATAGCAAAGAAATCGTTGTTAAAATTGGCGTTCAAGGAAGTGGTGGTCTATTTGGTAAAGCACAAGAAGAAAAGTTATTTGAAAAGGCATTTGCACCATACGGCGCTACAGTTGAATGGGTGGAGTTTCAAAGTGGACCGCCGATGACAGAGGCCATTGCATCCAATAAATTGGACTTTGCAGGGCTCGGGAATATGCCCATTATTGCAGCCCAAGCAGCAGGCATTCCCTTTACCGTTATCTCACAAGTGCTAGAAGGTAAGAAAAATGTAGGTGTAGTCGTAAATTCTCCAAGCGGCATCACAAGCTTGCGCGATTTAATTGGCAAAAAGGTGGCTGTTGGCAAAGGAACGAACGCCTATGACTTTTTATTACGAGGACTTAAGAAAGAGGGACTGAATCCAGAAAAACTAGAAATCATTAATTTAAATCCAGATGAAGCACAGGCAGCTTTTGATGCTGGTAGTGTCGATGCATGGGCAGTTTGGGAACCGTACTTAACAATCAATACGTTGTCAGGAAAAGGCACAATCATTGCAGATGGTGAGAAGCTCGATATTTTGTCGCCATCTTATCAAATTGTCCGTAGTGCTTTTGCAGAGCAACACGCGGATTTAGTAGTGGCCTATTTAAAGACATATGATGAGCTGTTGCAATGGGAGTTGGAAAATGAAGAACAGGCAGTAAATCGTTATGCGAAAGAACGCAATTTGCCCGTTGCATTAATGGAAGAGACGCGAAAACGTGCACGTGGCATAAGTATTCCAGTAAGTGATGAAGTCATAGCAGAACATCAAAGAACTGCAGATTTCCAATATGAAATAGGCACCATTCGAAAAAAAATTAAGGTCAGTGATGTATTTGATAATCAATATATTGAAGAAGCTTTGCAGTAATGGATAGGAGTTGACTAGATGGAAGCGACCATAGAGAAAAGTGTCCAAGAATCACAAAAGAAACAACGACTAACTTCGCGCGTACAGTTTCGCAAGCTAGTATTAGGCTCAATTTTACCACTTGGATTAGTCATTATTTGGGAAATTGCTGGGCGAAATGCGTACGTAAATCCATTGCTATTATCGATGCCGTCTGACATTTTGCGTGAGTTTATCTATTTAGTGCAACATGGGCACTTATTAGAACATTTGCAAATATCAACTTGGCGTGCATTAAGTGGATTTCTGATAGGGGGAGGGCTAGGATTGCTAGCTGGCATTTTGGTAGGCTTCTCCTATTTGTCTGAAAGGCTCCTTAACCCATCTATCCAGATGCTAAGAATGTTACCACATTTAGCGATTGCTCCATTATTTATTTTATGGTTTGGCTTTGGGGAAACATCCAAGCTGTTGTTAATCGCAAAAGGTTCGTTTTTCCCACTTTACGTGAATACATTTCTAGGTATACGTTCGATGGACCGAAAATTAGTTGAAGTGGCCACTATACTGCAATTTAATAAATGGCACTTCTTGACAAAAGTCATTATTCCATCAGCACTGCCGAACATTTTATTAGGCATTCGGTTATCACTAGGCATTGCGTGGCTCGGATTAGTTGTTGCCGAGATGATGGGCTCGACGTCCGGTATCGGGTTCCTTATTAATGATGCTCGTGCAATGGCTATGATACCAACTGTTTTCGTAGGGATCATAATATTTGCGGCACTCGGTAAAATATCGGATTCAGTGGTTTTATGGATAGAACGCAAATGTTTACGATGGCAGCAAACATTTAAAGGAGGTTGAATGGATGGCTGTTATAAATAATGAGCCAATCGCTAGACGACGACAAAAACGTTCCTTCCACTGGATGGCTATCATGGTACCGTGGATTGTGCCAATGATAGTTCTACTTCTATGGCAAGCCATCGGCAGTTTAGGTTTTGTAAAGGAACAGATTTTGCCTACGCCACTTAAAATTGCAACAACTTTTGCAACGTTACTTGGCAATGGAGAGCTTCTATATCACTTCGCTGTCAGTGGGCAACGTGTGTTCATTGGATTTATGGTTGGGGCAGGAACAGGCATTATACTTGGTGTTTTAACAGGTTTTAGCCGACTCGCACAAGAAGTCATTGACCCGAGTTTGCAAATGCTTCGAACAGTCCCGTTACTTGCGTTAATTCCATTATTTATATTGTGGTTTGGTTTAGGGGAATTTGGCAAAGTACTAATGATTGCACTTGGCGCATTTTTCCCAGTGTATGTGAACTTCTTTTTAGGAATCCGTTTAGTCGATCAAAAGCTAATGGAAGTGGCAAAAATATTGCACTTTTCGTTTTGGCAAACAATAACGAAAGTGATGCTGCCATCAGCACTTCCTAATATTTTACTAGGATTACGTTTAGCCCTAGGTACTTCCTGGCTAGTGCTGGTAGTGAGCGAAATGATGGGAACAAGCGCAGGGCTTGGCTATATGATTCAAGATGCCCGCGCATATGCGCAAACGGATATTGTGTTCGTTGGCCTGATGATGTTTGCATTGTTAGGGAAATGTTCAGATTCAATCGTCTATGCGATTGAACGTAAAAGTTTAAAATGGCGAGATACTTTTAAAGGATAAGAGGGATAAATTATGGTAAAAAGAGCAGGACAATTACGATTAGGGGCATTTATTTACTACAGCGGTCATCATAGCGCAAGTTGGCGACATCCAGAAGCTCGTAGCAACGAAATATTTTCAGTCGATTTATATAAAGAGTTAGCACAGACAGCAGAACGTGGAAAATTCGATATGATGTTTTTAGCGGACTTATTATACGCAATCAATGTTGAAAAGGCGGCTTCAGGTATGCTTGATCCAGTGACGTTATTATCTGCCATTTCAACTTCAACAACAAAATTAGGGCTCACAGCTACTGTTTCTACGACATATAATCAGCCTTATAATGTAGCACGTCGTTATGCGACATTAGACCATATAAGCAAAGGGCGAGCTGCTTGGAATATTGTCACATCTCAACTGGACATTGAGGCACATAATTACGGAAAAGAGAAGCATCCTGAACATGGACTACGTTATGAAATGGCTGAAGAATTTGTAGACCTAGTGACAGCATTATGGGATAGCTGGGATGATGATGCCATTGCATTAGACAAAGAAAAGGGCATATTTGCACATGCGCAAAAAGTAAAAGAAATAAACTATCAAGGTCGCTGGTACAGCTCAAAAGGGCCGTTAAATGTGCCTCGTCCTCCGCAAGGTTATCCCGTCCTTGTTGTGGCAGGTTCTTCAGAGGCGGGCAAGGATTTTGCGGCGAAAACAGGCGAAGTGGTCTTTACTGCACAGCAGTCTCTAGAATCGGCACAACAGTTTTATCGCAGTATACATGAAAAATTAGCGGCACAAGGGCGCCATGAAAACAGCATAAAAATTATGCCTGGAATTTCGCCAATCGTGGCAAAAACGGAAGAAGAGGCTTGGGCAAAGCATGCGCAATTGCAAAATCTGATTACCGAACAAGATGCGGTAACGGCTGTTGCAGGCTTTATTGGCTTTGACTTATCTAGCTATGATCCACATGGACCATTACCAGAAAACTTGCCCGATGTAGCGGCAACATCAAATGGCATGAAAAGTCGCGTGCAATTATTGATGGATACAGCTAGGACGGAGAACTTATCCATTGTGGAGCTAGGTCGTAAAATGTTGGGAGCACGTGGCCATTTACAATTTGTCGGCACACCTGAGCAGTTAGCGGATTTACTAGAACTTTGGTTTAATGAGTACGCTTGCGATGGCTTTAATATTATGCCACCAGTGCTACCAGTTGGTTTGGATGATTTTGTAGATTTAGTCATTCCTATACTTCAGGAAAGAGGGCTGTTTCGTAAGGAATATGAAGGTAACACGTTGCGAGAGCATCTTGGTTTAGAACGACCAGCGTATCATCATTTTAAAAAATTACAGTCTATTTAACGAAAAGGACAAAAAGAGCCATCATTGTAGATGGCTCTTTTATACATAATTAAGTTGCTTTACGCATACCTTTTAAAATAAGACTCACAATGAAGATAAGTACGATTGCTCCTATTAATGCTGGGAATACGTAGAAATCACTAACTTTCCAACCCCAGTTTCCTAAAACCATACTACCTATCCAAGAACCGACAATCCCGGCAATAATATTACCAATAATACCTCCCGGAACATCTTTTCCTAAAATGACGCCAGCTAACCAACCTAAAATTCCTCCGATGATTAAATACCAAATGAAACTGATCATAATTTTATTCATCTCCTCAAAGTTAAGATATAATGGCATTACTTAGTTATATCCTTTTTGGAGATTATTAAACCTAATTCGTTCTTTTTTACCGTTGCTTTGTTATTTCACTACTTTGGCACCTAACGTATGTTCAAAATGTCGTAAAGCCCATTGATGACCTGCTGCGTCAAAACTCGCCACAGCATTTGCATAAATCACAGTGGATATGCCCAAATTATAAGCATCTACAGCGGTATGCAAAATGCAAATATCTGTGCAAACACCAACTAAATGAATTTCTTCGATGCCACGTTCTTTAAGTAAGATGGCTAAATTTGTACCTGCAAAGGCGCTATAGCGTGTTTTATCCAGCCAAATTACTTCTTCCTTATGCATATTATAAACTTTCCCAACATGACCGTATAAATGACGACCCGTTGTGCCCCGAATATTATGAGGCGGAAAAAGCTTTGTTTCTGGATGAAACGGATCGTTTTCTTCATGTAAGTCGTTAGCAAAAATGACTACCTGTTGTTCAGCAATAAATTGCTCAATGAAAGTGCTAATAGGTGCGTCGAGTAATTGGCCTGGTTCCCCGCACGTTAGTTTACCGTCTGAAGCGACAAAATCATTTGTATAATCAATTACAAGTAATGCTTTTTTCAATTGAATCTCCACTCCTTTTGCAATCATTATGCTCTTTATGATGCCATATTTGGTTTTGGTTGTCAGAAAAATAGTCATATTTTAATATTAAGAATAGTTTGAAAAATGACGGAAGTGAGCGTATAATGTGAAAAAAAGAAGAGGTGATAGTTTATGAATATGACTGTTATGAAACGTTTAGATCGCCAAGGATTTCTTATCGCAGCGCTACATTTAGTAGTGGTAATAAATTTAGCGATGGAATTTGTATATGCATCTTAAACTCTTAAAAATACAATAGAAAGGTGAGTATAATGCTTGACCTATCCTAAAACAACCGTGAAGGCAATTTCGTCGTAGTCCACGGTTGTTTTTTGTTGTCTATAAATAAAATGTTGCTCTCATGAAGAGGAAGTTTTTTAAAATAATCAAATATATACATTAGATGAGGGGGGATTTGATGACGACAAGATTTCAACAAGCATTTAATAGATTAGAGCGTCCATTTGCCTGGCTTGACCTAGACGCACTCGATCACAATATTAGCAAGGTTCAGCAGGCATGTGCACCGAAAAAAATCCGCATTGCGACAAAATCGATCCGTTCAGTGGAGGTCCTGCATTATCTGCAGCAAAAACTCTCGAATATAGCAGGCTATATGACATTTACTGCTGCCGAAACACTATTTTTACTGGAACAGCAATTTGATGATGTGCTCATTGGTTATCCCATTATGGAAGAAATTGCAGTTCGCCAACTTTTACAGTTTGTCAAAGATGGACGAACGATTACATTTATGGTTGATTGCCATGAACATATAGCATTTTTAGAGAAATTAGGTGCTGAGCTTGAGGTGAAGGTATCGATCTGTATTGATATTAATGTGTCGACCGATTTTAAAGTGCTCTATTTTGGTACGAAGCGTTCATCACTGCATTCCCTCGAGTTGATAACACCACTTTTATACTATATTAAAGAACAATCGCATATAGAGGTTGTAGGCGTGATGGGTTATGAAGCGCAAATAGCGGGTGTTGGCAATCGACCAGCAAGCGCTCTAAAAGGGAAATTAATTGATGTCATGCAAACACAAGCCAAAAAACAAGTAACGCAGTTTCGTAGATTAGCGATTGCGCATATTAAAGCCTATTTTCCACATGTGCGCTTTGTCAATGGGGGTGGCACTGGCAGCATGACGTATACGGCTGAGCAGAAAGAAGTGACTGAAATCACAGTTGGTTCCGCCTTTTATGCACCAGCGCTTTTTGATCAGTTTGCACATTTGCAACTTGCTAAAGCAACGGGTTTTGCCCTGCGTGTTACACGCAAACCGGCACCTCAAATTGTTGTTTGTCATGGTGGGGGCTATCCGGCTTCTGGAGCAATCGCAACAGATCGTTATCCAGCTTTTTATGAGCCCGCTTATTTTGCATTTCTCGGCTTAGAAGGGGCAGGAGAAGTGCAGACACCAATTAAAGTGAAAGGAAAAACGATAGCCATAGGTGACACCATTTATTTTCGTCATGCAAAAGCAGGGGAGCTCTGCGAAAGATTTCCAGCACTACATGTCATTAGAGGAGACCAATATGGAGGTAGTTTGACAACCTATAGGGGGGACGGCCAATGTTTTCTATAGAGAAGTGGAAAAGTGGAGGCAAATGGACAAATTGGGCGGGCAATATCATTTCCTATCCAAGTGAAATGTATGTACCTCGTTCAATCGAAGAAGTGATAAGCGTCGTGCAGCATGCGCGAGAAACAAAGAAAACCATTCGAGTAACAGGTGCAGCCCATTCGTTTAGTGCGGTTGCTATGCCTGAGCATATTGCACTGTCATTACATAATATGCGTGGGCTTATTTCGATGGATGCAGAAAAACAAGAGGCGACATTTTGGGCAGGCACTTATTTATACGAAATTGGCCCACAGCTTGCCAAATATGGTTTTGCTCTGATCAATATGGGCGATATTCAAGAACAAACCATTGCGGGTGCAGTATCCACTGGGACACATGGAACAGGTGTAACATTAGGTTCGTTATCGTCAGCGGTAACACGCTGGTGCTTTGTCGATGGCAATGGTCTATACAATGAACATACAAGAGGTACAGATGAATTATCCGAAACACTCCATGTGTCACTCGGCATGCTCGGCGTACTTGTCAAAGTGACAATTAAAGTGATAGCGCTTTATAGCCTCCACTATATTGGGACAAGGGATACGTTAACAAATGGGCTAGCGACTTTTGCTCAAGATATCCGACAGCATCGGCATGTAGAATGGTTCTACTTTCCAGGTAGCGAGACAATCCAAATTAAACGGATGAATGCGATGGCTCCTATGTATCAAAGTCAATGGAGCAAATATGTGGAAAACATAAAACTTCAAATAGTAGAAAATGGTGCGTTTTTTGCCATGTCTGAACTATGCAAATGGCAGCCATCTTTCAGTGGTGCTATAAGTAAATTAGCTGCAGCAAATGTCGTGGAAGCTGAGAAAATGGGCATAAGCTATGAAATATTTCCGTCTCCTCGTAGTGTGAAATTCCAAGAAAGTGAGTATGCGATCGCATTACCGCAATTTGAAGCATGTATGGAAGAAATTCATGCAACGTTTAAAAAAGGGCATTTGCATGTGCATTTTCCTTTAGAATGTCGAACGACTGCAGGTGAAGCCGGTTATTTAAGTCCAACACAGGGGAAGGAATCCGCATTTATTGCCTTTCATATGTATAAAGGAATGGCGGAGGAGCCTTATTTTACATGGGTTCATACGTTAATGCAAAAATATCAGGGACGACCACATTGGGGCAAACAAAGCCATTTAACTGCGTCCCATGTACATGCCTTGTATCCACATGTTGAGAAGTTTTTAGCGATTCGAGCACAGTATGATCCAGACAACGTATTTTTTACACACTATTTAAAGCAATTATTTATCGGGTGAAATTTCGTCATACTCGTTTATTTACGCTGTAAATGGTTTGGAAAAGAATAATCGATTTTACAATTAATTCATACTAAATATTTTATATAATAAAAAAATTTAAATTTGAACGAATTGTCAAAATTTAATCAATTCGAGATAAAAGTGATGCTGAATCAGCATGAAAACGATTTCAATTTTTGCAGAGTATTTGAATTGTTTAAACAATTCAAAAAATACTGTTGACTTAGCCTAGTTATTCGTACTATGATAACAACAATTTAATACGTTCGTTCCACAAGTAGCTGCCAACAAAGGCAATAAGCTAGCTTAAAACAAAATAGACAGAACATTTTGTATATTAGCAACGAACAGAGCAATAAATGAGGGGCGTTTAATATGAGAAGTGACATGATTAAAGTCGGCGTAGATCGTGCGCCGCATCGAAGTCTTTTATATGCAACAGGCAAAGTAAAAGCTAAGGATTTAGGGAAACCATTTATTGGGGTTTGTAACTCTTATATTGACATTATTCCAGGTCATGTTCATTTACGTACTTTTGCTGATGTAGTGAAAGAAGCCATTATTGAAGCGGGTGGTATTCCATTCGAATTCAATACAATTGGTGTTGATGATGGGATTGCAATGGGACATATTGGTATGCGTTACTCCTTACCAAGCCGTGAAATTATAGCAGATTCAGCAGAAACGGTTATTAATGCACACTGGTTTGATGGCGTATTTTACATTCCCAACTGTGACAAAATTACACCAGGAATGTTAATGGCAGCCGTTCGTACCAATGTACCGTCGATTTTTGTATCCGGTGGTCCAATGGAGGCGGGGACATCTGCTACAGGTAAACAGCTTTCTTTAACTTCAGTATTTGAAGGTGTAGGAGCTCATAAATCAGGTAACATGTCAGCTGAAGAGCTGTTAGATATTGAAAATAACGCATGTCCAACATGTGGCTCATGTTCAGGGATGTTCACAGCGAACTCTATGAACTGCTTAATGGAAATGCTAGGCGTAGCACTTCCAGGCAATGGTACAATTGTTGCCACTTCTGAAGAACGTCATAAACTGATTAAAGAAGCCGCTAAACAATTAGTGCGAATGATTAAAGAAGACGTTAAGCCACGTGACATTATTACAAAAGAAGCAATTGACGATGCATTTGCACTCGATATGGCAATGGGTGGTTCCACAAATACGGTTCTACATACATTAGCGATCGCAAATGAAGCTGAAATCGACTATAACATTAAAGATATTAATAAAGTTGCAGAGCGAGTACCATATTTAGCGAAAATTATGCCAGCTTCAGATATTTCAATGGATGATATTAATAAAGCAGGTGGTGTCAGTGCCATCATTAATGAATTAACATCGATTCCAGGTGCCATTCATCCTAATCGTCCGACAGTTGCAGGTGTGACAATGGGCGAGCTAGTAAAAGATTATCAGATTACGAATGATCAAGTTATTCGTACGAAAGACAATCCGTATAGCCCAGTTGGTGGTTTATCCGTATTATTCGGCAATATTGCACCAGATGGTTCCGTTATAAAGGTTGGTGCTGTAGATCCTTCTATTAAAGTATTTACAGGGGAAGCGATTGTTTTTGAATCACAAGAAGCAGCGCAAGAAAATATCGATAACGGTACGGTTAAGGAAGGCCATGTTGTCGTCATTCGTTATGAAGGACCAAAAGGTGGCCCAGGGATGCCTGAAATGTTAGCACCAACATCCGCTATTCAAGGTCGAGGTCTTGGAACGAAAGTGGCGTTAATTACAGATGGACGATTCTCCGGTGCATCTCGCGGTATTTCAATCGGGCATATTTCGCCAGAAGCAGCAGAGGGCGGTCCAATCGCTTTAGTTGAAAATGGTGACATTATTACGATTGATTTGCCTAATCGTACGATTAATTTAGAAGTTTCCGATGAAGTGTTAGCACAACGTCGCGCGAAACTGCCAGTGTTTGAACCGAAAATTAAACGGGGCTGGTTAGCAAGGTATTCAAAATTAGTTACAAGCGCCTCAACAGGTGGCGTTATGAAAATCTAGGTTAAAAATAAGATAAAACGTTGATGAGGTTAAAGGTTCTAGAGCCTTGTATCTACCAGAGAGCCGGTCGTGCTGGAAGCCGGCGATACAACTAGATCCGACATCCCCTCGGAGTGAACTATTAAACGCTTAAATGCCATTAGATAGTTCCGGGCATATTCGAAGTGCTCGTTATTAATGAATAAATGATTTATGACGCCGTATTGGATGCGAATTTTCTTGCATTGGTTCATAAATGCTTTCATTTATTCGCGAGGTAGCAATTTTATTGCTATAAACAAGGGTGGTACCATGAAAAGTCTTTTTCATCCCTACGCAAGGTAGTTCTTTGCGTTCGGAGAAAAGGGCTTTTTATTATTTTTTAGAGCAGTAGTTTACTATTTACCGTTTTCCGGCATTCATCTTTTAACCTTTTCAACTTTAAATCATTAAAGTGTTCATGAACAAGAATGGGTAGTCGTATGCTGATGTGAATAGAAAGACAAGAAGGAGGCTTATTTTGATGAGTACAAATGTTTCAATCAATGAAAAAGAACAAGTAGCGACAGAAGAAGTAGAACAAACTTTTCAAGCGAAAGATGGTGCAGACGTTTTAATTCAAGCGCTGCATGATCAAGATGTTGAAATTATTTTTGGCTATCCTGGTGGAGCAGTACTTCAAATTTATGATGCCATGTATAAAAATCCTATTCGTCATATTTTAACGCGTCACGAGCAAGGAGCTATTCACGCCGCTGAAGGTTATGCGCGTGTCTCGAATAAACCGGGCGTTGTCATCGCGACAAGTGGTCCGGGTGCAACGAATTTAGTAACGGGTATTGCCGATGCAATGATTGATTCCATCCCTTTAGTCGTTTTCACTGGGCAAGTAGCAACAACAGTGATCGGTACGGATGCCTTCCAGGAAGCAGATATTATGGGTATTACAACACCGATTACAAAGCACAACTATCAAGTACAAGATGTTAACGATATCCCACGCATTGTAAAAGAAGCGTTCCATATTGCCAACACTGGTCGTAAAGGGCCTGTTGTCGTGGATTTCCCGAAAAATGTCTCGCAAATGCTGTTTGATGTGGAAAATCCACCAAAAGAACCGGAAGAAATTTATTTACCAGGCTATCAGCCAACGTATAAGCCGAACTATTTGCAAATCCAAAAGGCAATTCAAGCGATTTCATTAGCGAAAAATCCAGTTATTTTAGCAGGAGCTGGGGTACTTTTTGCTGATGCACGTGAAGAATTAACAACTTTCGCTGAAAAGTACCGAATTCCAGTAACCAACACGTTATTAGGTCTTGGCTCAATCCATGGGGAACATGAGCTGTTCCTAGGAATGGCCGGGATGCATGGCACAGTAACAGCGAATATGGCAATTACGAAATCGGATTTACTGTTAAATATTGGTGCGCGTTTTGATGACCGTTTAACGGGCAATTTAGCAACCTTTGCACCGAATGCGACCATCGTGCATATCGATATTGATCCAGCTGAAATCGGTAAAAACGTTCCGACTGATATCCCAATCGTAGCGGATGCAAAAGAGGCGCTTCAATCTTTATTGAAAAAAGACTTTGAAGCCCCAGATACAGCACAATGGCTAGCGTATTTAAACGATCATGCCAAAGAATATCCATTATGGTATTCAAAAGAACAGGGAGATACAGAAGTTTTACCACAGGAAGCACTAGAGCTTGTGCATAAAATTACTGAAGGTGAAGCGATTGTGACGACGGATGTCGGGCAGCATCAAATGTGGGCTGCACAATATTACCGTTTAAACAATGATCATGGATGGGTAACGTCTGGTGGACTTGGTACGATGGGCTTCGGCTTCCCAGCTGCAATTGGGGCCCAGTTTGCGAAGCCAGACAAAAAAGTTGTTTCAATTGTAGGCGATGCAGGATTCCAAATGACTGCACAAGAGCTTTCATTATTACAAGAATTCAACTTACCAGTAAAAATTGTGATTTTAAATAACAGTTGTTTAGGAATGGTGCGCCAATGGCAAGAAACCTTCTATGAAGAGCGTTATTCATCATCACTGATGCCGATACAACCAGACTTTGTTAAATTAGCGGATGCATACGGCATTAAAGGCTATCGTATTAACACAATTGATGAAGCAGAAAGTATTTTCCGTGAGGCATTGCTATCTGATGAACCAGCGTTAATTGATTGCCGTGTAAAACAGCTTGAATGTGTATACCCAATGGTTGCGCCAGGTAAAGGGTTACATGAAATGATTGGGGTGAAAAAGAATTGAAACGAGTAATAACAGTAACAGTGATTAATCAAAGTGGTGTGTTAAACCGAATAACAGGTTTATTGATGAAGCGTCAATTCAATATCGAATCAATCACAGTTGGTCATACTGAACAGCCAAACTTCTCTAAAATGACATTTGTTGTAAATGTAGAAGATGAGCGCAAAATTGAACAATTAGTGAAGCAACTATCGAAGCAAATTGATGTGTTAAAGGTCAATGACATTACAGATAAATCGATCGTGCTTCGTGAGCTAGCGCTTGTGAAAGTTATTTCACCACCAAATTTACGTCTGGAAATGAACTCGATTGTCGAACCGTTCCGCCCGCAAATTATCGATACGGCGAAAAACGTTGTGACCTACCAAGTCGTTGGACATCCAGAAAAAATTGATGCCTTTATTGAGCTCATTCGTCCATATGGCATTAAAGAACTAACGCGCACTGGTGCTACTGCATCTGTTCGTGAAACACAAAAAATCATGAATACGCAGCTCTCTATTTTAAAATAGTTTGCATATAAAATCGAAAATTGTGATGTTGTCCCGTCAAACGAGGTCATAATCACAACCAAAAAAATAAACCCAATATTAGGAGGAAACAAACAATGGCTACAATGTACTATGAACAAAACATCAACGAGGACGTATTAAAAGGCAAAAAAATCGCAATTATCGGTTACGGCTCACAAGGTCATGCACATGCATTAAACCTTAAAGAATCAGGGTTCGATGTTGTAGTAGGTGTTCGTCCAGGTGGATCTTTCGACGCAGCAAAAGCTGATGGTTTAGACGTTAAAACAGTTGCAGAAGCAGCTCAACAAGCAGATGTAATCCAAATCTTACTACCAGATGAGCGTCAAAAAGCAGTTTATGAAGCTGAAATTGCGCCTTATTTAGAAGCTGGTAAAGCGCTAATGTTCGCACACGGTTTCAATATTCACTTCGGTCAAATTACACCACCTGCGGATGTTGACGTATTTTTAGTAGCGCCAAAAGGCCCAGGACATCTAGTGCGTCGTCAATTCCAACAAGGTGCTGGTGTACCAGGACTATTTGCTATCCATCAAGATGCTACAGGTCAAGCAAAAGATTTAGCACTTGCTTACGGTAAAGGTATTGGCGCTGCTCGTGGCGGTTTACTAGAAACGTCATTCAAAGAAGAAACAGAAACAGATCTATTCGGTGAGCAAGCAGTACTTTGCGGTGGGGCAACACAATTAGTAAAAGCAGGATTTGAAACATTAGTAGAGGCTGGCTACCAACCAGAACTTGCTTATTTCGAAACATTACACGAATTAAAATTAATCGTTGACTTAATGTTTGAAGGCGGTATGGCGACAATGCGTTACTCTGTATCAGATACAGCTGAGTGGGGTGACTATGTTGCAGGTCCACGTATCATTGATGAATCCGTAAAAGGTCGTATGAAAGAAGTATTAACAGATATCCAAGATGGTACATTTGCTCGTCGTTGGATTCAAGAAAATGAAAATGGTCGTCCAGACTATACAAAATTCAAAGAAGCTGGTGCAAACCACCAAATCGAAGAAGTTGGTGCAAAACTACGTGCTATGATGCCATTCATCAACGAAGGTAAGGAAAAAGTTGTGAGAGAAGTGGCGACAAGTGCGAAAAATTGATATTTTCGATACAACGCTTCGCGATGGCGAACAATCTGCCGGAATTAACTTAAATACAGCAGAGAAAATTGAAATTGCCAAGCAATTGGAACGACTGGGTGTAACTATTATTGAAGCAGGTTTTCCTGCTTCATCGCCCGGTGATTTTGAAGCCGTACAGCGCATTGCTAGTACTGTAAAAAATTCGATTGTAACAGGGCTAGCTCGTTGCGTGCAAAAAGATATTGATACGACATGGGAAGCGATTAAAGTAGCAGAGCAACCACATATTCATATTTTTTTAGCAACATCGCCAATTCATATGGAATACAAGCTAAAAAAATCACCAGATCAGGTCGTAGAACAAGCGATTGAAGCAGTGAAATATGCAAAAAAATTCTTCCCACTTGTACAGTGGTCTGCAGAAGATGCCTTCCGCTCAGATCGTGAATTTTTAGTGCGTATTATGAATGACGTGATTGCCGCTGGGGCGACGACGATTAACGTACCGGATACAGTTGGCTACGCTTCACCTCAAGAGTATGGCGCATTATTCAAATTTTTACTTGAAAATGTCAAAGGTGCTGACAAAGTTAAATTCTCTGCACATTGTCATGACGATTTAGGTATGGCGACGGCTAACACCATCGCCGCAATCGAAAATGGTGCGACGCAAGTAGAGGGCACGATTAACGGTATTGGTGAACGTGCAGGCAATGTTGCGCTAGAGGAAATCGCGGTGGCACTTCATATCCGTAAAGATATTTATCCTGTCGAAACAGGTATTCATTTACAAGAAATTAAGCGTACATCTCAATTAGTCAGTAAACTAACGAATGTCGTGATTCAGCCGAACAAAGCAATCGTTGGGAAAAACGCATTTGCACATGAGTCAGGTATTCACCAAGACGGCGTGTTAAAAAATCCTGAAACGTACGAAATTATTTCGCCAGCCTTAATTGGCGAAGGTGAAGTGCCACTTGTCCTTGGCAAACATTCAGGACGTGCTGCTTTCCGTGATCGTGCTGAAACGATGGGCTTTACACTGTCAGATGAAAAACTAAATAAAGCTTTTGTTGAATTTAAACAGCTGGCAGATCGCAAAAAAGAAATTACGGAAGAAGATTTACTAACACTGCTTACAGAGCAACAAGTACAAATTGAAGATGTGCCATTATTTGAACTGAAAATGGTGCAAGTGCAATATGGTACAGAAAATATTCCAACTGCTACGGCAACTGTTGTGACGCCTGAAGGTCATGTGAAAAACGTAGTGGCAACGGGCTCAGGTTCAGTGGAAGCCATTTTTAATACGTTAGAACAGCTTGTGCCAGGTGCTGTCAATGTGATTGATTACCGTGTGAAATCGGTCGGCAAAGGGCGCGACGCACTTGGTGAAGCGGTCATTAATATCCGCTACGACGGTGTATCAACAACCGGACGAAATTCATCTCAAGATGTATTAGAAGCATCCGCGAAAGCTTATTTAAATGCGATTAACCGCCATTTAATTCAAGTAAGTCTTCGCGCTCAAGGACAACTCGTTTAATAGCTTTTGGCTCTCACCTCCTGAAGTTGGTGAGAGTCTTCCTAAAATAGCGTAACCATACTCTATAAAAAGAAAGGTGTTTTATAAATGGAGAAAAAAATTACAGTACTACCTGGCGACGGAATTGGGCCAGAAGTGGTTGCGTCAGCTATTCGTGTATTACAAGTAATCGGCAAACGTTTCAACCATACATTCCATTTAGGTTATGGAACAATCGGAGGCGCTGCCATCGATCAACACAATAATCCACTACCCGATGAAACCATTGCCATGTGTGAGGGCAGTGATGCGGTTTTATTAGGAGCAGTAGGGGGTCCGAAATGGGACAATAACCCACCAGAACTACGACCAGAAAAAGGATTATTACGTATTCGCAAGCACTTTGACTTATTCGCAAATTTACGTCCAGTAAAGGCGTTCCCGAGTTTACTAGATGCTTCACCTTTAAAACGTGAAGTAGCCGAAAACGTCGATTTAATGATCGTACGTGAACTTACAGGCGGCGTATACTTCGGGGAACCACGTATGCGTACTGAAAATGGCGCGATTGATACAACTGTTTACTCAACTGCGGAAGTAGAACGTATCGTTGAGAATGCCTTTGAATTAGCACGTTTACGTGGTGGCAAATTATGTTCTGTTGATAAAGCAAATGTACTTGAAACTAGCCGTTTATGGCGAGAAGTGGTAGAAGCGAAGAAAAAAGACTATCCAGATGTGGAAGTTGAGCACAACTTAGTGGATTCCGTAGCGATGAAATTAATTACAAATCCTTCGCACTATGATGTTGTGGTAACAGAAAATATGTTTGGAGATATTTTAAGTGATGAAGCCTCCGTTATTACAGGTTCACTTGGGGTATTACCATCTGCATCGATTCGCGGAGATAACTTTGGACTTTACGAACCAGTACACGGTTCAGCACCAGAAATTGCAGGGCAAGGGGTAGCGAATCCAGCTGCAACGATTTTGTCAGTCGCTATGATGTTACAATACTCATTTGGTCTAGCGGAAGAAGCAGCTGAAATCGAACGGGCAGTCAGTGCAGTATTTGATGACGGTTACTTTACTGCAGATCTTGCACGTGATGGAGGTCGCACATTATCTACAAATGAATGGACAGATAAAGTAATTAACGAAATTGATACAAGTTTTGTTTCGGAAAGTATTATGACAACATATATTTAAGAAATAGGTGAAGACAATGGGAAAAAATATAATTGAAAAGATTTGGGATAAACATGTTGTTTATCAGGAAGAGGGCAAACCGGACCTGTTATATATTGATCTTCATTTAATTCATGAAGTAACTTCTCCGCAAGCATTTGAAGGTTTACGCATGAATGGACGCAAAGTGCGTCGTCCTGATTTAAGTTTTGCAACGATGGATCATAACGTGCCAACGAAAAATCTACCGACAATCAATGACCCGATTGCACGCAATCAAATCGAAACATTGGCGAAAAACGCTGCTGAATTCGGCATTGAACTAGCAGGTATGGGTCACCCTGACCAAGGGATTGTCCACGTAATCGGCCCAGAATTAGGTTTAACACAACCTGGTAAAACAATTGTTTGTGGTGATTCTCATACATCTACACATGGCGCATTTGGTGCAATTGCATTTGGTATCGGTACTTCAGAAGTAGAACATGTAATGTCCACACAAACATTATGGCAAAACAAACCGAAAACAATGGAAATCCGTGTTGAAGGAGAGCTACCAGTTGGCGTTGCCGCTAAAGATATTATTTTAGCGATCATCTCCAAATTCGGCATCGGCGTTGGTACAGGGCATATTGTGGAGTTCACTGGAGAGGCAATCCACAAACTGTCAATGGAAGAACGCATGACGATTTGTAACATGTCAATCGAAGCAGGTGCAAAGGCTGGTCTTGTATCCCCAGACCAAATTACAGTCGAGTATATTCGTGGCCGCAAATATGCGCCACAAGGTGAGAAATTTGAAGAAGCGACTGCTTATTGGCTAAGTTTAGCATCAGATGAGGATGCGACATATGATGAAGTCCGCATTATTCAAGCGGAGGAAATTGAACCGATTATCACATGGGGAACAAATCCTTCAATGGGCGCTGGTGTCTCACAAAATGTACCAACGCAGGCAGATTATCAAGATGAGACGGATAAAGCAGCTCTTCGTAAAGCACTTGACTATATGGGCTTAGAAGAAGGGCAGCCATTAACGTCTATCGATATCCAATACGTATTTATCGGCTCATGTACGAACTCCCGTTTAAGCGATTTACGTGCCGCGGCAAATGTGATTCAAGGACGTAAAGTCCATGAAAACGTAACAGCAATCGTTGTGCCAGGCTCACATACGACAAAAAAACAAGCAGAGGCGGAAGGGCTAGACCAAATTTTCATCGCTGCTGGTTTTGAATGGCGCGAGTCAGGTTGCTCGATGTGCCTTGCGATGAATGATGATGTTGTGCCAGCTGGTCAACGCTGTGCATCCACATCGAACCGTAACTTCGAAGGTCGTCAAGGTGCAGGTGCGCGTACGCATCTCGTTTCACCACCAATGGCAGCCGCTGCAGCCATTGCAGGTCACTTCGTTGATGTGCGGGAATTCGTAAAGGAAACTGTGTAAAGTGCAATTTTACACGGAAGGGATGAATGAATATGGAACCAATTAATATCGTAAATAGTGTGATTACACCACTAGATCGTAAAAATGTCGATACAGATCAAATTATTTCAAAAGAATTTTTAAAACGCATTGAGCGCACAGGCTTTGGTCAATATTTATTTTATCACTGGCGCTATGATGCACAAGGTAATGAAGTACAAGACTTTGTGCTAAATAAAGCTGAATATAAAAACTCTAAAATTTTAGTTGCTCAAGATAATTTTGGCTGTGGCTCATCTCGCGAGCATGCACCGTGGGCTATTTTAGATTATGGCTTCAATGTTGTGATTGCGCCATCATTCGCTGATATTTTCCACAATAACTGTTTTAAAAATGGGATTTTACCAATCAAGTTAACAGAGGCAGAGTGCGATGAAATTTTAGCAAAAGGTTTAGCAAAACCTTATCATGTTGAAGTGAATCTTGAAGCACAAACTGTAACAGGCGAAGACGGTAAAGTCTATACATTCAATATTGATTCTTACTACAAAGATACATTATTAAATGGCCTGGATGAAATTGCGCTAACTATTAAATATGAAGAGTATATTGCGGCATACGAGGCACAACGTGTCGCTTATTAATTAGCAAGTACTAGGGCAAAAGAGACAAAGTGTTAGATTGACTACCATCAATCTAACACTTTTTTGCATAATGGGGTGTTGTTATCGCCGATATAAGGGAAGAAATCGCCGATAAAACTGGTGAAATCGTCGATACAGGGGAAGAAATCGTCGATACAGGGGAAGAAATCGCCGATACAAGGGAAGAAATCGCCGATAAAACGAGTGAAATCGCCGATACAAGGGAAGAAATCGCCGATAAAACGAGTGAAATCGCCGATACAAGGGAAGAAATCGCCGATAAAACGAGTGAAATCGTCGATACAGGGGAAGAAATCGCCAATAAAACGGGTGAAATCGCCGATATAAGGAAAGAAATCCCCGATAAAACGGGTGAAATCGCCGATACAAGGGAAGAAATCGCCGATAAAACGAGTGAAATCGCCGATACAAGGGAAGAAATCACCGATAAAACGGGTAGAATCGCCGCTACATCGAAAGACTTGGAGCGAGTAAGCCTTTGTCTTTCTATTGTTTACTCGGTAAAATGGTTAAGAACAATGGAAAGGATGATGTAGATGATTACTGTAATCGGCAGTTTAAATATGGATTTAGTTATAGAAATGGCGTATTTCCCTCAGCAAGGAGAAACCGTACTAGGGGACCAGTTTCAAACAAGTCCGGGTGGAAAAGGGGCTAATCAGGCGATTGCTGCGGCACGTTTAGGAAGTGAAGTAACAATGATTGGCTGTGTCGGCAATGATAGCTTTGGCGATACTTTGCGAACGGCTTTAGCACAAGAACATATCAATACGAAATCACTTATAACAACATCACAACCAACGGGAATTGCCAATATTTTAGTGCATGACCAAGATAACCGTATCATTGTCGTGCCAGGTGCAAATTATCAACTTGAACCAGCTCATATTGAAGCAGTAAAGGACGTCATATCTCGCAGTCAAATGGTGATTTTACAACTTGAAATTCCAAAAGAGACAATTGCTTATGCTTTAAAATTATGTAAAGAAGCACATGTTCCGGTGTTATTAAACCCAGCACCAGCGGCAAATTTTGATATGCAGTGGATGGAAGACATTGCTTACATCACACCGAATGAAATCGAATGTGCTCAGCTTTTTGGAGACGATGTTGATCGTATACTAGAAAAGTATCCTAATAAACTCATTATTACTTTAGGTAGTGATGGTGCACGGTATTTTGATGGCGAATATCCTATACATGTTCCTGGTTATATGACAAAAGCAGTGGATACAACTGGAGCGGGGGATACCTTTAACGGTGCACTCGCCTATGCATTAGTAGAAGGGCAAACGTTAGATGAGGCAGTGTACTTTGCAAATATTGCAGCCTCCCTAACAGTCGAGAAATTAGGTGCGCAAAGCGGTATGCCAACACTTAGCCAAGTGTATGCGAGAATGGCCGGTTTTGACGAAGAGTAAATAACGAGCTTCAAAACAAGGAGGCCGTTGTCATTTTTAGTCATAAGGTATCATAAAAGACTATCATTTTATTTACCTAGTTGTATAATAAATATGAAAAATACAGTAATACTAACTAAGAAGTAAATCCTATTTGTGACAATTTCAACTAAGTAGTTTGTCCTTTTTTGTTATTAATTTTCATGACATTGTATAAGAAATAGAATCGTTTCATTTATAATGAAACGATAGATACATAATGAAAAGAGGTTTTGAGGATGACGAATATTGACACTACGCCAATCGACTATACAGCCTCAGCGAATAATATTTTGCCACAGTTTGTGGATCATTTACGGCAACTGCACAGCATTATTGTACAAAATACATATGTAAAAGATACAGCTAAGCACTTAAATCGTATAATCCAAGATGCAAACAATCAAACAATGGTACTGATAGTCGGGAAAGAAGGAGTAGGAAAAACAACCCTCGTGAATGGACTTCTTGGTCGGTCCATTTTACCCGTAAGCGATCAAAATCCGACAGGGGTTAATACGTTTTTACGTTACGGCGAGCACGAGGAAATTAAAGCTTATTTTCTAGATGGTATGGTGGCAATATTTGATATGAGTAAACTAGAATTGCTCACGACGGGCGATACTTTCGCCTCGGAAATTTTACGTGAACATCTTGATTATCTAGAAGTATATGTTAAACATGATTTATTAAAATCTGTTACCATAATCGACTCGGTATCATTGGAAGCAGGAGGAGGAGAAATGGCCTATTTCTCTGAATCATTAATCAATCGAGTGGATGAAATATTTTGGGTGTTACGCTCGGAATCGATGGCCATTGACGCAGAAATTTTATTAATCGAGACGTTAAAAAGCAAAGGGGTAGTGCCACTTTGTATCGTCAACGGAATTGATGCTACGTCTAATACGGATGCATTTATTCAATCGGAAAAAGAACGCATTGGCCATTTATTAAGTGATTTTGTTGCGATTTCAGCGGTAGATGCCTTGGAAGCACAACAAACTGACAATAAAGAACTATGGCAGCAAAGCCAATATGACCATCTCATTGCGCAAATTCAACGTGTAGCGATGAATAGTGATAAAAAAACGTACGGAATTATCATTCGTTTTTTACAATGGCTAGAACGTTTCCGATTTGAATTATTGGTCATCCCCCAACGTGATCCATTTGTTTCAGCCGTTGAAAACATTGAAAAATTTGCTGGTGATACTCAATATGAATTTTCCCGTTACCAACGCGATTTAGCGATAGTGCAAGAATATGAGCAAGAGTATGCACAAGTGGCAAATACGTTTAAAGACGTACAAACACTCTACCAGCTTCTACAAACAATCTCACAACATGATTATTTACAAGATGAGAAGGTGCAGAAGTTCACGGAATTAGCTGTTCACTATCAACAAATGTTACGTGAATATCGCAATATGCATAGTGAATTTTCACGAGAATATGATCGCTTAGATGCTCAACATAAAAAAATCCATGGTAAAGGCCTGATGAAAGCCATCTTTGGTCAACATACCCAAAATGAGTTTTTCAAAGAGCGTGTACAAAAATTAAATGAACAGCAAGAGGTTTGTGTTGCGCAGTTTGCGAAAGTAAGCGAAGCGGAAGCGGCTATAGTTGAAGAACTACAAGCGATTCAACAGTATTTAGTTGAGTTATCGTCAAAACGTTTAGCTCGTATTGAGAGAAGGGTGAAAGAGCTAAATCAGCAACGCGCAAATGAAAAAAGCCAATTAAAATTATATGCAGCAAAATTAAATGAATTTTCATGTTTAATTGAAGCCCAAGGATATATTAAGGACCAAATTCAACCATTTTTAATGGATGACAGCATGCCACTACGCGATAAAGATCAACAAATGCTAACAGAAACAGTCAACAGCATCCTGACAATTGATTTATCGAAGAACGGCTTGCTAGCTAGAAGTCAGGTGAATAATAAAATGGAAAGTGAAGCAATTCCATTTACTGTCGCTAGTAAGTATCCATTACACGCATTGCAATTGACTGAGACGGATGTCAAATCAACCGATATTCCAGCCATACCGAATAAATTAGAAATTCAATACGGGGAATAAGATTAGCAACAACTGTAAAAAAAGCAACGAAGCTTAAATGCTTCGTTGCTTTTTGTCATGTATTATTCAGCAGGTGTAAATGTGCGTGTAGCTAATTCAGCATCAAGCATAAAGATGGCATTCGAATCATTTTCAATGCGTTCAATTTTACGTATTAACGTATCGAATGTTGATTCTTCTTCCACTTGCTCATCGATGAACCATTTTAAAAATGCCATTGTTGCGTGCTCACGTTCATCTAATGCAATATCAGATAAATTGTAAATACGACGTGTTACTTCTTTTTCATGGGCCATGGCTGTTTTAAAGGCATGCAAAATCGAATCAAAATGATTTTCTGGACTGTCAAAGCCGTGGATTGTTGCACGATAGCCCATATCACTTAAAAAATTATAAAATTTCATTGCATGGAAACGTTCTTCTTCCGCTTGGACTAAAAAGAAATTAGCAAAACCATCGTAATCTTGATCTGTGCAATAGGCTGCCATTGCCATATAAGCATGCGCTGAGTAAAATTCAAAATTCATTTGTTCGTTAAGTGCTGTGTGTAGTTTTTCTGATAACATAAATGTTCCTCCCTTTGCAGTAAATACCTACTACTTCTCCTAGTATATAGCGAAAGGTGGCCTTCATACAGATAAATCTATTTTTCACTATAAATAGTGCAGATATTCGTGATGGTAGAGGAGGAATCGCCACTAAACTAGTGTCAATCGCCAATAAAGTAGAGCGAATCGCTACTAAACTAAGTGAAACCGCCACTAAGGCAGAATGAATCGCCTTTAAATGTAAGTCAATCGCCATCAACGATTATAAAAAATTCGCCAAGACATGATGTCTAGGCGAATTTTAAAAGTAGCGATTATGCTTCTTTCTTTTGGTTTTTTACACCTACTAAGTAACCACTTAGCGCGATAGCGACTAATACAATCCAGAATGTCGCCTTCCAAAGTGTTGAGTGAGGGAAATCGTGTGGAATAACCCCTAATTTTTCATGTGCTAAAGTTAAGACGGCTAACTTTACACCAACCCAACCAACGATGAGGAAGGCCGCCGTTTCAAGTGACGGGAATTTTTCCAGCACTCGTACGAACCAGCGTGCTGCAAATCGCATCATAATAACCCCGATAATACCTCCAAGGAACATGACACCGAATTGTCCTACGTTAATGCCACCAACATCAAAGTTCCCTAAATGCGGTAATGTTACAGCGATGGCTACTGCCGCTAAAATAGAATCTACCGCAAACGCAATATCTGCAAGTTCCACTTTAACAACCGTCATCCAGAAACCAGATTGTTTTTTAGGTTCTTTAATTTCATCTGATTGTCCCGCGGCTTTCCGTGAATCATAAATATGTTTAATTGACATAAACAATAAGTAAGCAGCACCTAGAGCTTGAATTTGCCAAAAATTCACGAGTGTTGTAATTAAAAATAATGCGGCAAAACGGAAAATAAATGCTCCTACTAATCCGTATAATAATGCCTTTTGTTGTTGAGCTTTTGGTAAATGTTTAACCATTACGGCCATTACGACCGCATTATCTGCCGCTAAAAGACCTTCTAGTACAATTAATACGACTAATACCCATGCGTATTCTAATAAAATAGCTTCCAAATGTATTTCCTCCTTTATTTTGGACAGAAGAGAGTAGAATGCTCTTTCCTATTGTTGTTTTTAGGCAAAAGAAAAAGACCCATGCCTAAAAAATAGGCAAAGGTCTTGCTAAGCATCACTATTTGGAAGCTCCAAATAATAAACAGTACTCATCGTGTTGATGAGCTTGCTATCACACCCGATGGCAATGGCCATGTAATGACGAATGTGAAATCAGATACATCGATCGCATCTGCTAGCTACTCCCCTTTGACAGAAATGTCAAAAGCTATTCAATTCTTCTTACATGAATTATAGCACGTAAAGAGCAAAAAGCAAATAAAAAAGTTATTCTATACTTAAAATTCGGTTTCCGAATTATTCTCACAAGTGGTAGTATTGGAGATAAGTGAAATTTTTTAGCAACTTAGAGGGGAGACACGTATGTATAAAAAGTTTTTTTCATACTACAAACCGCATAAGCGATTATTTGTCATCGATTTTTCCAGTGCCATTGTTGTAGCCATACTAGAGCTTGCTTTTCCTTTAGCCGTACAATGGTTTATTGACAAATTATTGCCAACAGGGGAATGGAGCATGATTGTCAAAGTAAGTATTTTGCTATTGCTCGTCTATGCGCTTAGTACAGTACTTAATTTTATCGTCAATTATTTAGGACATAAACTGGGTATTAATATTGAAACCGATATGCGGCAAGAACTGTTTAATCATGTTCAGCGTCAATCGTTCCGTTTCTTTGATAATACAAAAACCGGCCATATTATGAGTAGAATTACCAATGATTTATTTGATATAGGTGAGTTTGCACATCACGGACCGGAAGATTTATTCATTGCGATTATGACCTTTGTTGGAGCGTTCGTCATTATGTTCAATGTCAATCCTACACTTGCGCTCATCGCAGCTATTATGGTGCCATTTTTAATGTGGCTTGTCACGGTGAGTAACATCAAGATGAACAATGCATGGAAAACATTGTACGTGAAAATCGCTGATGTCAACGGTCGCGTAGAAGATAGCGTGTCAGGCGTACGCGTCGTAAAATCTTTTACAAACGAAGCGTTTGAAATGGAACGTTTTAAAGAACAAAATGGGTTTTTCCGTTCAGCAAAATTATACGCCTATAAAATTATGGCAGGCGCACATTCAAGCATTTATATGATGACGCGTTTATTAACATTAGTCGTCCTTGTTGTCGGCTCTTGGTTAAGTTTTAATGATAAATTATCATACGGTGGGCTAGTCAGCTTTGTCTTATATACAAATGTTTTGATTAAACCAATAGATAAAATTAGTGCGTTGCTAGAACTTTATCCGAAAGGCATGGCAGGCTTTAAACGTTTTCGTGAGTTGATAGAGCAAGAGCCAGAAGTACAGGATCGAGTTGATGCACAGCCTGTAACACATTTATGTGGAGATATTTCGTTTAAAGCGGTTGATTTTAATTATGATACGTCAAAAGCTGTGTTACAGAACATTTCTTTTGATGTACGTGCAGGACAAACTATCGCATTTGTTGGACCATCTGGTGCTGGGAAAACAACTATATGTTCGCTCATTCCGAGGTTTTATGATGTCCATAGTGGGGCCATTACAATTGACGGCATCGATATTCGTCAAATGACACAATCTTCTTTACGTGCACAAATCGGCATTGTCCAACAGGATGTTTTCTTATTTACAGGGACAATTCGAGAAAATATTGCTTACGGACGTTTAGAGGCAAATGATAAAGAGATTGAAGAGGCGGCTAGAAGAGCGCATCTAGAGTCATTTATTGCGGAACTGCCGGACGGTTATGAGACACAAATTGGTGAGCGTGGCTTAAAATTATCGGGTGGTCAGAAGCAGCGTATTGCGATTGCGCGTATGTTTTTAAAGAATCCACCGATATTAATTTTGGATGAGGCAACTTCTGCGCTCGATACCGAAACGGAAATGATTATACAGCAGTCGTTAGCAGAGCTTGCTGAAAATCGAACGACGTTGATTATTGCCCATCGACTTGCGACCATTCGTAACGCGGATCGAGTGCTAGTTGTTACCGAAAACGGTATAGAAGAGGATGGCACATATGATGAACTCGTAGCGCAAGACGGCATTTTTGCCAAACTCCATCATATTCAATTCCGCAAAACTGAATTGGAAAAAGTTTTATAAAAATAGCAAGAGGCATCGAGTAAAGTACTACTCGATGCCTCTATTGTGTTATTTTTCAATTGTTTCGATAAACGATTCTCTACCAGGATTTACTTTGACCACAGTAACGTTGATGTTACGAATGGAATCTTCGGTTAATTCAATTTTGCCGTTTTTCTCAAGTTTTTTCCAATTTTTAACGTCTTTACGGTATAACTGTTCGGATAAACGGAAAATATCTGTGTTTAACGCCAATCCTTCTTTGTATGTTTCCCTTACTTCTTTTTTGACTTGTTTTTTGACTTCTTGACGAATTTCGGTCGTAGTGATTTTTTCAGTAATCCCAAGGACATTTGCTTCCATTTTGATATCTATATCGAATTGGACATTGTCATTTTTTACGACAGGCTTAATTTCAACTTTTATATGATCTAATGTTACAGTTACAAATGTATTATTTTCGCCCATTTGTCCTGTCACTTCACCACGAATTGTTTTATTCGTCATCCATTTAATACCGTTTGCTTTATCTTGGGTAATGGCCCCTTTAAATCCTTCTTTAGAAAGTAACGCAATCCCCTTTAATTCAATGGATTCAGACTCGCCTTTTGACGAGACCCATCCTTTGTCAATAGATACTAATGGTAAATAGACTTCATGACTTGGTTCATTAAGACCTATCACTAATTCTCGAAGATTGATTGGTCTTACAAAGGATTCTTGTCTAAAAGAGTTTAACGGATCTCCGAGTTTTGATAATGTTAGTGCCTTATTATTGATCGGTGTGACGACAAGTAAATCATTGAGAGGCTCTTTTGTGCCGTATACCCATATTTGGTATCGTGTTTCGCGAAAACGTGTTAAAAAGTCAATGACTTGATTAACCTTATTGCTTTTCATAACTTCCTCTGAAAGGACAATGTACGTAATGTGTCCCCAAAACGCTTTTTGATCAATCGAATGATATAAATCAAAAAGCGATTCTTCTATCGTTTTGCCTTTTGCATGCCCTATTTCGGCTTGTTGCGCATCTGGATTAGTAGGTTGCTCCGATTTAGCTATATTAGTAAAATCAATAATTTGCATGTACGTCTCGTAGTGGTCATCTTTAAAATCAATACCAAGTGCGTGGACATAGTACATTCTTTGTGGTTCAGTAACATCCCAACATCCGGACAGCAAAGTCGTGAATACAAACAATAAAATGACTATTTTCTTATTCATTTTTTTCCTCACTCGTTCGTGTATGATCTTGTGGCGCTAGATAGTTTGGACGTTTGGCATAACCTTTTGGCGATAAACGCAATAATGTTTTTTTTATGGATTGCCAGTCCAAATCACCACCAACTTGCATATAAGAATAACCAAATATGCGAATATTACATAAATAGAGAAGGGTTAAAAATAATGATACAAAAAAGCCGAATAAGCCAAAAAAGCCGCTTAATAAAATAAAGCCAATACGGAAAATACTAACGGTTGTGACGAGCGATTGATTGACGAGTGTAAAGGATGCGATGGTAGAAACCGCAATAATAACGATCATCTCTGGACTCGTTACACCTGCTCGTATAGCAGCATCGCCAATAATTAGCCCACCAACGACACTGATCGTGCCACCGATAACAGATGGTAGCCGTAATCCCGCTTCTCGAAACAGCTCAAACATTAACAACATCAATAGCATCTCAAGTGAAGAGGGGAGAGGAAGACCTGTTCTTCCTTGCACAATCGTTGCTAAAAACAATAAAGGTATTTGATTTTGATGGTACGTTGTTAGTGCAAGCCAAAAAGCAGGTAATAATAAACCGATAAAAATCCCTGATATCCGTAGTAAACGTTCAAGTGAACTAAAAACAATTGGGTATTCATTATCCTCGCCTGATTTTAATAGTAAAAATAAATTAACAGGCGTAATGACAGCATAGGCAACCCCATCGACAAAAATAATAAAACGTCCCCGAATTAATGCTTGAATGGCAAAATCCGGTCGAGCTGTATAATCGGTTTTTGGGAAAAATCGCGTATTTTTGTTGACACGCTCCATTAATAAATCGCCACTAAAGACAATATCTGTATCGACTGCTTGTAATTGCACTTTTATACCATTTAAAATGTCCATGTTGGCTATATCACCAAAATAAAGAATGGCCACAGTTGTCTTGGAACGTTTGCCCAATTCCATTTTTTCCACACATAAAGAATTGGTCGGCAGTCGTTTTCTTAATAGGGCAATATTCACTGCAATATCTTCGATAAAGTTATCGCGTGGTCCTTTAACGAGTACTTCCATCCGTGTCTCTTCAGGAGTACGATTCGGCTTTTGAGCAATATTACTGGCATAGAGTAGTGCTTCTGTTTCAAAAAAAAGCAGTAAATGCCCTGTATAAATAAGGGTAATAGCTTCCGATAAATCGGTTACTTGTTTTAAGCTAGGAATGTGTAATTGTTTTCGAATAGCATCTTGTAATGTTGTATCATCTGAAAAATGATCGAAAAAAGTGTGAACACGGCTGACAATGACATCATTGAGTAGTTGTTGATCAATCATCGCTTCACAAATGACAAATTGCACGCGATGCTGTTGAAATACATACTCTTGAAAATGAACATCGGCTGACTTTTCAAATAATTGCTTTAAAGTAAATAGATTTAAGGGCTTCTCTGTTGAGGGCATCACGTATCACCACTTTCCGGGTCTTGGTCAACGGCTTTTGACTTTTTGTCTTTCTTTCCGGTCATTAAAACGACAAGCATTAAAAAAATGGATAGTAAGAAAAAGAAAATAAAAGTAGCTGTTAATATATAATTTCCTTTGAGTTGTAGAAATATGTGTTCATTTAATAACATTAATGGTAGACAAATAAATAAAAATGGTAATGCAAGCATTTTCCAAATGCGACGATGGTCTCCAGCCATACCCAATAAATCTGACACAACATATAAAATAAATCCGACCCGAATAAATGTGCCAGTTAGCCATTGGTAAATAGAAAGAAAGTCTAGATGTTCTACGTAACGTCCTATTGTTACGAGTCCCCATTCTTCGTAAGCAGGATAGCGTTGTTTAGAAGCCTCTGCTGGACCAAACTCCGTTATGGCTCCAACGAGTGGCCCCATGGTGAGCCCCATTAAAATCAGGAGCATAATGGCAAAATGATGCCAACGTAGTCGATCTTTTATTTGATGTTGGATGAGTAAAAATAGTATTAACTCGGAAAAGCCCGAAGCGGGGTAGACGAGTCCTTTTATAACAGGTTGAAAGCCATGTTCAAAAAAGGGACGTAGTAAATCATAGTCCTTTACTTGTAAATTAGTAATTGCGACAAAAAAACCAAACACAACTACAGCTAATAAAACAAACACATTAACGATGACAATTGTTTGTAAGCTAGTTGTAACGAGTAAAATGCAAAGTGCGATGTAAATGCCAAGTAGAATTAACCTGGGCGTTTTCGGCAAAAACGTTGTATTGATCCACTGTAACGTTTCAATCATTGTAAAAGCTGCAATGATGATAAGTACAATGGCGATTATATAGATAACAATTTTAGCTCCAGCGTTTCCAATTTTTTTGGGTAGCCAATCTTTTAATGCCTCTTGATTTGATTTTCTATGAATATACACTAAAAGAAAGAGCCAAGGAAACATAATAATTGTTGTGAACAGGACGGATAGCCAGCTATCTCTTTCAGCAATTTCCAATAATGGTGGCATAATCGTAACGTGATTTTTTAGGCCAATAACGGTCATTGCAAGGAAGACAACATGTAAAATACTAATTGATCCTACACCTTTCATATGAAAACCCTCTAACATGTTTTGATACATGCTAGCATTGCCAAAATACGGACGTTTTATAAGTTAAAAAAAGGCACTATCCCAATGTCATGAGATAGTGCCAACGATTAATGAATATATTTATTACTTACAAGAATGTTTTGAAGAACTTCTGTCGGTATTTCAAATTCTACTACACCCATATAGCCAGGAGCCACCTCATATTTATCGAAGGAAATCACGAGCTTCCCTTTATCCGAAATGTAAAATTGTTGTTTTGCGTCAATCGCCTTAAAATCTAAATCTTCCATTAAATTCTCATCAGGTAAACCTGCACCTTTGATCCAGTACACTTTATCTTCATTCGATGCAGCAATTTGTTCACGCATTTGTTCTTTAATATTGTCACTGATCGCTTGTATATAGCTATTATCTTTAAAGAGCATTGGCAGCGTAATTAAAATTTCGTTCTGTTTATCAATTGTATCGTAATGCATAACAGTTGATGATGAACCAACTGTATTGACGATATAGCGGCCAATCGATAATAGTTGATCGTTATCAGTTTTAATGACATAGCCACTATCGATGCCATAATGACCACCACCATTGGCTTTTATATCGCCAACTTCTGCAATAAAGTCATCGTAAAGTGCTTTTCCCTCTGAACGGTATTTTTCATTTAATGTATTGGCAAGCTCTGTATTCTCTAAATTTTCAATAGATGGAACTTTAATTTTTGCATCATATGTGTCTTCAGCTACTTCATATTCAGTCCATGTTAACACTTTTATAATATTGCCAACAACAGGGATGTCAGCAAGTGATCGAGCCATGGCAGGACTGACATTTAAACCTGCTGTAAATAGCATGGCTGCTGCCGCAGAACCAAGAAGCCATTGTGGGGCTTTGTTTTTTTTCTTCTTTTTTCCTTGTTTCAGTGCATTTTCTACGACAAAGTCAAGCTCTTTAGGTATGGGTACTTCATCGTAGTGTTTTTTTAACTCTTTCAATTTTTTATCCATGTGTTATGTCTCCCTTCACATCTTGGAGTTGTATTTTTAACAGTTTTAATGCTTTATAAAGGCGTGATTTGGCTGTACTTAACTTAATGCCCAATATGTCGGCAACATCAGCCAGTTTTAAATCCTCGAAATAATGTAAGATCACGACTTCACGGTACATTTGAGGTAACGCTTCTAATGCATGCTCTAAATCAACATCTTCGTAAACATCCTCTTTTGCAGGTGTTAAGTATTGTAAAGTGTCGTTATCTGTTACTTGTAAGCGGTTATGCTTACGCAAAAAATCGATGGCCGTCCTGACAACAATTTTGTAAAACCAGCTTTTCATATAATCTACATGCTCTAAACGTTCAAGTGAAAGCATGGCTTTTTGAATACTGTCCTGTACGACATCGAGTGCATCCTGTTCATTTTTCGTATAGCTATACGCGAGCAAATAAAAACGCTCTTTCTGTTCACGAATTAATTGGATAAACACCTCTTCATGTTGAAATGCATTTCTGGTCATGTCTAAAGAAGCTCCTTTTTAACATTATCAATTTGTATACAACTACTAGACGGATGAAAGGGGAGAAAAAGTTGATGGAAAGAAAAAAACTTACCTCCATACGAGGTAAGAATTAGTTCACGAAAAATAGTCATATGTATTTTTCAGTAGTAATAAGATGGTTACGACGATAAATAGTTTACGGACATAACTGCTCCCGCGTTTAATGGCAAATTTGGAACCGACAATTGCACCGGCAATTTGCGCAAGGCCCATTGCAAAACCGTAAGTATAATGAATCTGTCCTAAGTAAATAAACATGAGCAGCGCTGCAATATTGCTTCCGAAATTTAAAAATTTTGCATTGCCTGCTGATTTTAAAAAGTCAAAGCCAACAAGTAAAAAAGCAAACAGTAAGAATGAGCCAGTACCAGGCCCTAAAAAGCCATCATAGAAGCCAATTAAAGTGATAATAAGGATGAACAAAGCATATCGTTTAGGTGTTAGCTTTTTATAGGTGGAAATACTACCCCAGTCTTTTTTAAATATTGTATAAACGGCTACAACGGCTAACATGATTAACATTAATGGTTTTAAAACATTTGGATCAATTAGATGGACAATCCATGCACCAACCATGGAGCCGAAAAAAACAAAGGGAAATAGCTTATAAACGGATTTTATGTCTAGTTTTCCAGAACGGTAAAAGGTAATTGTACTAGTGAGAGATCCCATTGTACCAGCTAGTTTATTCGTTGCGACTGCTGCAGAGGGGGGTAATCCTACAAATAGGAGAGCCGGCAATGAAATAAGCCCACCGCCACCAACTACTGAGTCGATAAATGCGGCCAAAAAGCCAAAAATAATAAGAATAAGTAAAATATTTAAGTCTAAATCAAAAGGCACGAACGTCATCTCTTTTCTATAATAATAATCTGATATTAGCGGAACATCGAGTGACTGTAAATAGCCTGAATGAATTTTCAGTTAATGCTTTTAGTATGCTTCAATGACTGTGAAAATATAAAAATCTGTAAAATGCAAAAATATTCTACTTTATGTAAATATTTTGATGTATTATGAAGGAAATGATGTTTTTGCGTAAAGGGGACGTGATGACATATGTCTTTAGGAAATCATTTTCGAGTATTTCTATGCGTTGTGTTAATGGGCGTGCTCGTAGGCTATGTATTTAATGCGAAAAAAGATGTTACAGATAATATTTATATTGACACAGTAAAGGAAGGCTATTTAATTGATTTTGCTGATGTAAAGGTCCGCGATGCTTTTAATTATGCTTTTACAGAGCCTTATTGGCGATATTATAAGGCGAAAACAGGTCAACATGTCGTGGAGTTGTCGGGGGATATTGTTTTTTTAGGAGAACAAGGACATGCTATTTTGCAATTTATTGTGACGGAGGATGCCAAAGAATTTCAGCTATTTGCTTCCAAATTTAACGATGTTGTCCTCAATTCGCAACAAAAAGGAACGCTTGTTGGCATGGTTTACGAAACGTGGGAAATGAAACAGCTTGCCTATCAGTAGGTGCTTTTGCTTTGTAAATGGGAAGGACTATATTACAGTAGAAAGGAGAGCATACAGACAGAGAGGGTGTTTTCGTTGAAATTAAGTATTTTAGATCAAATTCCTGTACCGAAAGGCCATACTGCTGAACAGGCCTTTTTACGTACTGAACAATTAGCGCTTTTAGGAGAAGAGCTTGGCTTCAATCGTATGTGGTTGGCGGAGCATCATAATAGCGCATCACTGGCAAGCTCAGCGCCTGAAATAACAGCTGCCTTTTTAGCTGCAAAAACAAAACGTTTGCGGATTGGCACAGGCGGCGTAATGATGATGCATTATTCGCCTTACAAGCTTGCAGAAGTTTTTAAAACATTAAGTGCTCTTGCACCAAATCGTATTGATTTTGGTGTCGGCCGTGCTCCAGGTGGAGACCATGCAGCAATCTATGCACTGGCAGAGGGGCGCAGACAGCATTTTGATGAACAATATGATAAGCTCGACACCGTTTTAAAATTAATGAATAACCAAAAGACGGGCGTATCTGTCTATGATCAGGTAATTGCTTCTCCTTCTACTATTCAGTTGCCGGAGGCGTGGTTGCTCGGCTCTAGTGGTCAAAGCGCCATGCAGGCAGGACAACGAGGTGTTGGTTACTCATATGCGCAGTTCTTTACTGGCAATATGTCCAAAGATATTTTTGATACGTATAAAACGTACTTTACACCTTCTTATTATATGGAAAAACCGCAAATTATCGTTACGTATGCAACAACTGTTGCCGATACGTTAGAGGAAGCGGAATACCTTGCGAAGCCAATCGATATTACGCGCCTTCAGTTAATGAAGGGACAAATTATTCAAGCAATGTCACCAGAAGAGGCAAAGGATTATCCATTAACAGAGATGGATAAAATGATGATTGCCAATAACCGCAAAGCAAATATTGTCGGTACACCGAAGGACGTTGCTGCCTTTTTAGTAGCAGAGCAAGAGCGATATGGTTTTGATGAAGTGATGTTAAACTGCAATCAGTATGCGCAGGACAGTCGCTTGAATTGTTATAAACTACTGGCAAATGAATTGATTGCAAAATAATGTTGATAAATGAGAAAAGGTACGGCTGAGGATAGTGAACGATAAGCAACTCGCTACGTATTTCTTCATAGTATGTTTTTAGTAATTACTTTTTGTAAACTACTTAGAAATGGATGGTAGGCGTTTTTAGTTGATTGGATGCAATCTTGGCAAGCTAACCTTACCTGTTAATTAAACGATGTCTATAACAGAAATGTCCAATGCATATAGTTGCATTGGACATTTTTTGTTGTTAAAGTTTCGCCGAGCCACTTGTAAAAGTTGTGTTTTGATAATACATATTTTTTACTAAAACATTTGGACCTAGGCATTTTACAGCTGGGCAGTGGCAGTTTAGCGATTTTGCTAAATCTGTCGCCATCCATTTATCAAAAATGGCTGGTAATTCATCTTGTACGATATTACCGAGTGCCGATGCATCACCAAAGTCTGTGACGATGACATCACCCGTGAAAATATTGACATTAAGACGAGAGCGACCATCTGGATCATTCCGCAATGTGACATTTTTGGCCTGTCGTAAACGTTGTAATAGTTTTTGATCTTCCTCGTTGTTGCTACAAGGATAGAATGGCAATGTGCCAAATAGCATCCAAGTATTGTCATCACGTACATCTAGTAAATGATGGATGGCAGCACGTGTTTCCTCTAATGACAGAGAAGTAAGTGAGCTTGCAAAGTCAGATGGGTACATCGGATGGACTTCATGGCGCGCACATTTCATCTCGTTAATAATTTGGTTATGGATATGCTCCAAGTATGGTAATGTTTTTTTGTTTAACATTGTTTCCGCTGATACCATGACACCGTGCTCTGCAAGCATTTTGGAGTTATCAATCATGCGTTGGAACAAAGCTGCACGCTGTTCATAAGTTGGTTTTCGCTCCATCATCGCAAAGCCCGTTTCAACGAATTCATCTACCGTACCCCAGTTATGTGAAATATGTAAAACATCTAAATAAGGGGCAATGAGTAAATAACGTTCTGGCTCAATCGTTAAGTTCGAGTTAATTTGTGTACGAACCCCACGTGCATGTGCATATTTTAATAGGGGGAGTACATAATTTTGAACGGATTTCTTAGACATCATCGGCTCGCCACCCGTAATGCTAAGTGTTTTTAAATGTGGAATTTCATCAAGGCGTTTTGTGATTAAGTCCATTGGCAGTGCCTCTGGGTCTTTATTTTGCAATGTATAGCCGACTGCACAGTGCGCACAGCGCATATTACAAAGGTTTGTTGTAGTAAATTCAATATTTGATAGGGTCATGTGCCCATGTTGTTCAACATCTAAATACGCTTCCCAAGGATCAAAGCTCGGCGTAATTTTTTGTAAGGTCGTCATAATTCGTACATCTTCCTTTCTAGCATTCTATTGTCTCATATTCGCTGCTATTTTCAAATATGAAATTTTTGAACGAGCTTTTTTTTTGTTTAAATGCTCATTTTCAAAGCATTGGCAGCTATTTTTGCTCCTGTATATTGACGAAAAAGTCCTTCTAAATATTCCCTCTTCTAAAAATAGAACATTTGTTCTATAATAAGGATAAGAAACATAAATATGTATTAGATAAACGCTACAATAAAACGAACAGATGCCCGAATGCCCATTTAATGTAAAATGGATCTTCGAGCAATTTTAAAGAAAGGAGTAATGAGCATGCAGCAGGCGGGAAGTTTGAAAAAATCGAAGGTGAAGATGCTCGAACTGATGTCGGAGGAGCGCAATGATGATCAACGTACATGCATGTGAGCATAGTTTCCTAGCGAATGAAAATACTAAACAAACATGTATCGATATAGATACAATTTTGTATTTAAAATGGAAGCGGTGAGGGTACGATGATTACCTCTGATGAGCGGTATTTATTGCATCGTTATATTGTGGCTGATTTAATGCATCGCACATTAATGAAGGATTGGCAATATATTGAACCGATGAAAATGGCGGAAGTGTTCTCTTTATGGTTCGAGCAGCAAACGATTACGTTGCGAAGAGAATGTAAATTATTAAAAAGTCAGTTGCAAGCAAAGGGCTTAAAAATATTGCGATTAACGGTACTGGATGAATATTTTTGCATCTACACTATTGCCACACGTGGCGAAGACATGGATTTGCAGTATGCCATTAACGCTTTAAAAAGTGAAGTACAAGACGAAGTTCAAAAAAGGCTATTTGCTTTAAACACGCCGATGCAAAGAAAAGAATGAGTGTTTGCACTGCTATTTTTGCTAAAAAACGTTATGATAGAGAGAGCAAGGCGGTAAGACCGTAACAAAGAAAGTAGGAAATCGTTTTGAGTAAGTATGAAACACTATTATTTGATGTGGATGACACTTTATTAGATTTTGATTTAGCTGAAGAATCAGCATTAAGCCGTTTATTTGAGCAAGAAAATATTGCGACGACACCAACGATGATTGCTCGCTATAAAGAAATTAATGAGTCTATGTGGCGTGCCTTTGAGCGTGGGGAAGTAACGAAAAACACACTACATAATACTCGATTTGCCATCGCTTTAAAGGAATTTGGTATTGATGTAGACGGCGAATATTTTGAAACAGTTTTCCAGAAATATTTACAGGAAGCGCACCATTATGTGGATGGGGCATATGAGCTGATTGCACAACTTGCGGAAAACTATAATTTATACGTTGTTTCAAACGGTGTGACAAAAACACAAAATAAACGATTGCTAGATGCGGATTTAGCAAAATATTTTAAAGCTATTTTTATTTCAGAGCAAACAGGCTATCAGAAACCGATGCCCGCCTTTTTCGATTATGTCTTTGATCGGATTGACGGTTTAGATAAAGATAAAACTCTGATTATTGGGGACTCGCTAACTTCTGATGTAAAAGGTGGTTTGCTAGCAGGAATCGATACTTGCTGGTTTAACATTCGCAATATTAACAATGCGACAGATATTCAACCACATTATGAAATTAAAAAATTACATGAACTACAGTTGTTATTAAATAAATAATCGATGAAGGAACTTCGCCAAACTATTAGAATATATACTAGTAGTAGGTGAAGTTTTTTTACATTGTGGAATTACATGATAAAAATACTATATTTTTACACTAATAAATCGCTTATGATAGGTTTAGCCAATAAAAAAGGGAGGAGCATTATGAAAGGAATAATTCAAACAACGCTCATAGGAGTCCTGCTAGGTGCATGCATCGCTTTGCCACAAGAAGTGTCTGCCTATGAACAACCAACACAGTATGTACATACGAAAACAGAAAATATGACGGTATATTCCGCCTATGGTGCTGCGATATCGGCAACTGAAAAAAATGGCATTTATAGCATTAAAGCGAATATTGTCAATAATCGTCAGCCGCTGGAAGTGGTCATTTTTAAAAATGGTCAATCTGGCGTGCTACAGCAAGTATTGAAAAAAGGTGTGACGGAACCTGTTGCTTATCGTGATGAAGGGGATCGAGTGATTGCCACACTTCATAACAACGCTGAGTTAAAGTTTGTGTATCCAGAACAACTGTATTTCCGAGATATCGCAACGTCATCAGCGAGCAGCTATATTCAAACTTTGGCGGAACGGGGCATTATACGAGGTCGTACACCCGATTATTTCGGAGTACATGATACATTAACACGTGCACAATTAAGTGTGTTACTCGTGCGTGCATTTGGCTTCCAACAGGTTCCAACGAAACAATTTACAGATATAAATGAAAAAACATCGTGGTATGGAGGGCATGTCGGGGCTTTGCATGCATTAAGTATTATTAACGGTAAAACGCCCACTATTTTTGATCCGCACGGTAAAATAACACGGCAGCAGGCGATATTAATGCTCGGGCGCACATTAGATGCCGTCGATTTTGTCCATGAAGAAGCGCCGTCTTTACCATTTGAAGATAGTCGTAGCTTCCAAGGAGAATTATTGCGTCACTCGCAAACACTATATGCAATTGGTGCTTTGGACGAGACTGAGAAGCTACAGCCAAACGAACCAATAACACGAGCTCAATTCGCAAAAATGTTGGCTGTAACATTACAAGTTGCTGGTAGACTTTAATTGTCAGAATTGTTTGGGTGCCTGGCACTCCTAAAAACCTTTTCATCCTTCATTGGAAGAAAAGGTTTTTTTAATAGAAGTACTACTTTACAAAATGATAAGAATCCATTAAAATTCTAGCAATATTGATAATGGTTATCATTACAAATTGCGTATGTGAAATGAAAAGAATGTACGAACTTTGTTTTAGGGTATATAAAGGAAGACACCAGTAAGAAGTTTTTTATGTAGTATTGAAATATCTGTCACTGTTGTTGTTGTCAACGATTTGGAGCACTGCTTGGAAATGTCATGGATCCAAAAAATAGAGGAGGGAGATACGACATGTTAGAAATACAACAACTTTCTATTTGGATACAAACAGCAAATGAAGAAAAGCAAGTTTTATCGGATGCTACTATCACTATTCCTGCAGGTAAAACAGTCGGTATCGTTGGGGAGAGTGGCAGTGGTAAATCGATGTTGTGTCAGGCTATTATGCAGCTCTTTCGCGATTCAAGACGCTATCACGGCGATATTTTATTTGAAGGACGCTCATTATTAACAATGGACGAGCATGAATTGCGTCAACTTCGAGGTCATGACATTGCACTCATTAGGCAAAATCCGATGGCCATGTTTAATCCAGCTGCGACAATAGGCGAACATTTTATCGAAACGTTACAAGCACATGCTTCTATAAAAAAACACCATGCCTTAAAAATAGCAACTGAGCACCTAGCGCGTTTTCAATTGCCAGCTGTAACGATATTAAAAAAATATCCGCATGAATTAAGCATAGCCATGCTTCAACGTATTATGATTGCCCTCACCACCAGCCTTAGCCCAAAGCTATTATTAGCAGATGACCCAACAACAGCACTAGATACGCTGACACAGCTTGAAATTTTAGAGGACTTAGCATTGTACCAACAGCAAACGAACACGAGCATGCTTATTGTTTCACATGATTTAAGTGTGATTGCAAAAATGGCCGACATTATAATTGTCATGCGTCATGGGCAAATTATGGAGTATGGCCCTGCGGAATGTATTTTAATGCAACCTGTCCATTCTTATACAAAGGCACTGTTAGCTGCGAAAGATAAGCAATATTCGCTTGAGCGACTTATCGATGCATGGTCAAAAAAGAGTTCTGGTGATTTATATGAATATAAACAAGGATATTGGGTAAGACAGGAGGAAACCTAATACAAAGCGCTATGCAATGAGTATGGTAACAGAAACGACGGATACCATTGACATCGTACGCTCTATATAACTATTTGAAGAGCGAAAATCCAGGAAATAACAAAATTCAACTTGGCCGTGAACAGCGTCAAAAGGTATAAAAATTACAATATCGGGCAAAACCTTTTATGAGACTAGTTTCACGAAAGGGGAAAATATTAATGAGTACCACATTAAATGTAACAAAACGTCAAAAAGGACAACGCTCATCATTAACAAAACTAAGACAAAGTGGTGCTATTCCTGGTGTCGTTTACGGTTATCAAATGGAACCCACATCGATATCGCTTGATGCCCGAATGTTCGCAAAAGTATTAAGCGAATTTGGTAGCAAAAGTGTCTTTCAACTAGATGTGGAGGGCAAAAAAATAAATGCCGTCTTAAATGAAGTCCAACGCTGTGCATTAAAAGGTCATGTAAAGCATGTTGATTTTAAATCCATCAATATGTCAGAGGAGCTCGAAGTCGAGATTCCAGTGACCGTGATAGGTGATGCAATAGGTGTGAAAGATGGCGGTTTCCTGTTACAGCCAAATCGTGATATTCGCATTAAAGTCCAACCTTCAGATATACCTGAAACAGTAGAAATTGATGTAACGAATGTAGCGATCGGCACTTCACTGTACGTTGGAGATATACGTCAAAACTTCCAATTTGAGATATTACATGAGGATGACTATACATTAGTGACCATCACACCTCCAGCAGCAGAAAATGTGCAAGAGGATGATACGGTTGATAGTACACCTGAAGCTATCGAAACGACAGGTCAAAATACAGCGGAACCACGAGAGTAAAAAATAGTGGAAACAGCTAATAAAAAAAGCTTGTGAAAATGTTTATTTCACAAGCTTTTTGTCCATTTATTTTTAAATGACAGCACTTTTCACGCCAGTCCATTTCATAAATAGTTTTTCATTGTAAGTTAATGCGACTTGTACGATTGGACCAAGACCAAATGCCATAAGGACTGTCCCAATGCCGATAGGGCCGCCGAGTAAGAACCCAATGATTGCTACCGTTACTTCCATTAACGTGCGTGCACGTGTCACACTCCAGCCAAGCTTATGAACCATTAGTAGCATTAATGTGTCGCGTGGGCCAATCCCTAAATTCGCGACCATATACATACCACAGCCCCAACCGAGTAAAAGCAAGCCCGTAAGGTAGGCAAATAACTGCATCCAAAAGCCCTCAATATCAGGGAGCCAAAAGTTGAAAATATCAATAAAAATACCAGCTAAAAACATATCTGCAAATGTGCCTGGTAAAGGAAACTTCTTGGTCACCATCATATCAAAAGCTAAAATCGCTAGACCGATAAGTATCGACCAAGTACCAATAGTAAGACCGAACGTTTTGGCTAATCCTATATGTAAGACATCCCATGAACCGACGCCAAAAAATTGTCCTTTAATTGTTAACGTAATGCCTAAAGATAAAATCAAGATGCCAGCAATAAAGAAGAGACACCGTGTAAAAAAAGCTTGCTTCATATTTAAAAACCTCATTCTGAAAATTCATGTTGCCCAACAAAACATTATAGCAAGAGTTTTAGAAAAACCCCGAAAATAGTCATTTCATATTTTTCAAAAAAAAGCGGTTTAGCTTTAGGTAGGAGGGGTAAAATAACAATGACGAAGAAAGGATGAGATGAAATGACTTCAGTACGCGATGAAATTTTAGAAGTATTAAATCGAGAAAAAATTGGAACAATGGCAACAGTGGAAAATGGTAAGCCGTATTCACGCTATATGACATTCCAACATGAAGACTTCGTGTTATATACAGTGACAAATAAACACTCAGAGAAAATGGATGAACTACGGAAAAATCCGTATACACATATTTTATTGGGTTATGATAATGGCGGTTTTGGCGATACGTTTGTAGAAATTGAAGGCAAGCTCACGGAAATCCAGGAGGAAGGGTTAAAAAATAAATTGGCAGAATTTTTCACTGGTATTTTCATTGGTAACAAAGATGAAATGGTGACACTTAAAATTGAACCGATCCGCATGCGCTTAATGAACAAAAAAGGAGAGCCACCGAAAGAATTAGAGTTTACAAACGACCATCAATAGATAGGTTAGTGGCCTTTAAATCAACATGTATGACATGCTGATTGATGTGAGGCCATCCCCTACAATCGGTGACTGCGCTATAAGTTTGGCTACATTGAAAACGACCATGAATAGATGGCCGTTTTCTTTTGTTTTGGAAAATGGAATCGAAAAATGAAAGTAAACCATCTCCAAGACTTGAATCTCATTCGTCATTCATGCATGATAGGTTTTAAAAGAAAAAGGGAGTGCATCAATTGGTGGAAAAATTACAGCAGCTCACACAAAACATCATGGCATCACAGGGGAAAGTAGAAGCAGATTTCATTTTACGTAATGCGCAAGTCGCAGACGTCTTTACATTGACGTGGAAAAAAGCCGATATTGTCGTAAAAAATGGCCACATAGTAGCCCTTGATAGACAAAACGTTTTTTTTGCAAAACATGAAGAAGATGCGGCTGGGCAATATGTTATCCCTGGCTTAATTGATGGTCATATACATATTGAATCGTCAATGCTTACACCTGCCGAATTTAGTCGTGTCCTTGTTCCTCACGGCGTAACGACCGTCATTACGGATCCACATGAAATTGCCAATGTTGCAGGCGCAGAAGGCATTCAGTTTATGCTAGACGATGCAAAAAAAGCGGAAATGGATATTTTCGTAATGCTACCTTCGAGTGTGCCAGGCACGCCATTTGAGCATGCTGGCGCGACACTTACGGCAGCAGACTTAGCGCCTTTTATGCACAATGACTATGTCCGTGGTATAGCAGAGGTGATGGATTTTCCTGCTGTGCTAAATGGTGAAGCGAGTATGCTTGAAAAAATCATGTTAGCTCAACAAGGGAATTTTGTAGTAGATGGCCATTGCGCAGGCTTATCTAGCGCCCAAATTACAGGTTACCGTGCAGCGGGCATTCAGACCGACCATGAATGTGTGACAGCAGAAGAAGCGTTAGACCGCATTGAGCAAGGCATGTATGTTTTAATTCGTGAAGGCTCAGCGGCTAAAAATTTGCGTGATTTATTGCCAGCTGTCAATACAATGAATGCACGTCGCTTTGGCTTTTGTACAGATGACAAGTATGTAGATGAGTTACTAGAAGAAGGTAGCATCAACTTTGATGTGAAAATGGCGATTGCACAAGGAATGGAGCCATTACAAGCTATTCAATTAGCTACACTCAACGTGGCAGAATGCTATCGTTTGTACGATCGTGGCGTTTTAGCGCCAGGCTATAAAGCCGATTTTGTATTAGTAGAAGATGTCAAAGAAATGCGTGCGAAAGCTGTTTGGAAAAATGGCGTGAAAGTTGCTGACAACGGCAAAATGCTGACAGGTCGTACAAAACTTGAAGTGCCTGCTCATATTCAGCAGTCGGTTCACTTGCCATCTGTGACGACTGACAGACTAGCCATTCCATTTACAAAAGGATCCAAAGCCAATGTTATGGAAATCGTTCCTAATCAGCTAATTACGAACCATTTAGTAATGGATGTACCGGTCAAAGATGGTGTCTTTGTACCATCTGTAGCGCAAGATTTACTAAAGCTTGCCGTAATTGAGCGCCATCATCATTTGCATACAACAGGGCTTGGTATTGTCAAAGGTTTTGGCTTGCAAAAAGGGGCCGTTGCAACGACAGTAGCCCACGACTCTCATAATGCGTTAGTCGTAGGAACGAATGATGAAGATATGGTGCTAGCACTGAATCGCCTGCAAGCCATACAAGGGGGATTTGTGATTGTAGCAGACGGCAAAATTTTAGCGGAAATGCCGCTAACAATAGGCGGTTTAATGACAGATGCAACTGCTCATGAGGCTCAAATGCAGTTAGCCCGTTTACACAAGGCACTAAATGAACTCAACCCCCATTTAGATTTCCATTTTCTTTTAACATTTTCGTTTGTAGCATTGCCAGTTATCCCAGCATTAAAGTTAACAGATACAGGTTTATTTGATGTTACAACGTTCCAACATATTTCGATTGAAGTATAATGATGAAAAACGTCCTGAAAGCTAAATGCATTCAGGGCGTTTTTTTATTTAGTTGGAAAATAGATAGAAAATGACGAGTTAGATAAAACGGTGATGAATTCTTATATAAGTCGATTTTTTCTGTGTTTTGTCTGTATTTCCTTTTTAGTTGTTCATAACACTCAAGCGAACTAACGGCTTTGCAATCAAAATGTTTGAAATCGAAGCGTTTTCATATTAGAATAACGTTTATAGATTATCGATAATCTATAATAAATAACATTTTTACTAGCCATCCTATACACAGAACTATTAAAATAAAGAGATATAAATTTATTGGAGTGGTTTGATGGGTTTTAATGAAAGTTCAATTTCGAAAAAGACAATTGCAGAACAAATAGCTGAGCAATTATTATTTCGCATATTTTCAGGTCATTATGAACAAGGTCAGCGTTTGATTGAGTCGGAAATTGCTAAAGAGTTACAAGTAAGTCATGCACCTGTAAGAGAGGCACTTTATCTTTTACAAAAAGATGGGGTAGTGGAAAAAATACAACATAAAGGTGTAAGTGTAAAAATAATTTCGGATCAGGAATTGAAGGATTATTTAGAGACCCTTTATTACTTGTTAGATCTGGCACTAAAAAATTGTGAAACAAAATGGACTGCCGCATTTCAACATGAACTTTTACTTCGGTTTGAGACGATGGAACAAAGAAAGTCCGCGAAAAATATTTACGAATATGTTGTAGCGTTTGCCCATTTGTTAGAATTGTTTTTTGAAATCACTGGAAATATTGCGATGCTACGTTTCTTTAAAGAAACGATATTTGTTACAAATGTTGCTGCACAAACAAAATGGAAAATGAATCTCGTTGAATCCTATCATATGTCCATTCATACGTTTATCAAGTGTATAGAAAAATCGGATTTTGAAAATGCCCGAAATGCTATTAAAGATGTTATTTTATGGCATCATTTTAATTAAATTTTAAAGGGGATTATTGTATGAAAGCAGCAGTTTGGCATGGTGTAAAAGATATTAGAGTGGAAGAAGTTGACTTACGAGCTTTAAGAGATGATGAAGTGAAAGTAAAAGTAGCATGGGCAGGTATTTGTGGAAGTGATTTACATGAATATCAAGAAGGTCCAGTATTCATCCCAGTGGATGCAAAAGCAGATTTAACGAATGAAGTTGCACCAATAACAATGGGTCACGAATTTGCTGGTGTCATCGAAGAAGTTGGTTCTCAAGTTAAAAACTTTAAAGTAGGAGACCGTGTAGTCATCAATCCTACTTTAACATATAGAACAAAACATGAAGATATCGATCGCTATGATGGTTTTAATTTCATCGGATTACATGGAAACGGTGGGTTTGCTAAATATGCGAACGTACCTGAATCCAATATCCATCGTCTAGCTGACAATTTAACTTTACAAGATGGGGCATTAGTAGAACCGATGGCAGTAGCTGTACAAGCTGTAAAAGATGCTGGTGTCACTTTAGGGGATGCCGTTGCAGTGTTCGGTGCTGGGCCTATTGGTTTATTAACAGTGATTGCTGCGAAAGCGTCTGGGGCGAGCAAAGTTATCGTCTTAGATCTATCTGATAACCGATTGGAAAAAGCGAAAGAATTAGGTGCAACACATATCATTAACTCGGGCAAAGAGGACCCAGTACAAGCGGTTCGTGCTATTGTAGCCGATGGCGTAGATGTGTCCTTTGAAGTTGCTGGCGTTGCGCCAACATTTAAACAAGCTATTGATGTAACAAAAGCGCGTGGCAATATGATGATTGTCTCTATTTTTGCAAGACCAATCGAGTGGAATCCAATCCATCTTACAAACACGGGTGTCAATCTGTTATCTTCCATTGTTTACACACCAACCATGTTCCAAAGAACAATTGATGCAATGGCAGCTGGTCAACTAAATCCACAAGGCATTATTACAAGTCAAATCAAATTAGATGAGATCGTGGACAAAGGATTTGAAGCGTTAACAAACGACAAAACACAATCCAAAATATTAGTCGAGTTAAGCGGCGAAAAATAAATCAACACGAAAATTAACATACTCCTTTTCTTACAATCCATTAAGAGAGAACTAATCATAGTTCTCTCTTTCTTTTTATTTACGGCAAAAGTAAACACCTATGCAAGGAAAATGAAGTTTTTCGCTTTTATCGTGGGGACTTACTGGCGTTATTGTTTTTTTAATGTACCTGAAAAATTTGTGCCTTCCTCATGCTCGGAGCGGCAATCGACTTCCATGATTTTGAGGGCATTTTTTAATAGCTCGAATTCCAGCACGCAACGGTTCCCATTGACCGATTTATTCATGACAGCTTTCGTGCTAGCAGTAATCGTCGCCGTTCCCTCTACGCTCCCTGACTGAAGTCCATCATTGGTAGTTAAGGAAATATCGAAAGTTTTACTTGTTGCATTGGAAATAATGGCGTCGCGGCGATTAAAGTCATTCGCTCCTTTGCCCCATTTGTAATAATACGTATAGGTTCCTTCCCAAATACTGTTCGCTAGTACCCCTTGCTGCATCGATTTATCGAGCTGATGCTGCGCATTAGTCGCTCTTACATTTAAAGAAGCATTGCTCTGGTTTTCATAAATGGATTGTGCATCATCAGATAGCGTGTAAAAATTTCTCGAGTCCATGCGATGCAGCAATGTCACAACTTGCGCGCGTGTCATATTGTTGGAAACGCCGAAAAATTTTTGCAAGTCCCGATTTTCATAGTACTCATTTTGACCAGTGGAAATGTAAGAATCGAGTAAAAATTGAATGGATTCATTGAGACCGCGCTTGCCCTGGGCAAGGTGAGTAATCGCCTGTGCAACGACACCGCGCTTTATTGCAGCTGCTCGGATATGGTTATGTAAGTATCCATTAAGCGGAACACCATAACTTGCGAGACGATTATAATAGGCATCTGACCAGTTGGCGACAGGCGTTTGCTTTTTCAACTCATCATCAGGTGCCTCCAATTCATAATAATTAGCAAGTAACTTGGCAAATTGTTGCTCGGTAATAATTGCATTCGGCTTAAAGGTGCCGTCTGCATAGCCATCGATAATCTCATATTCCTGTGCCCACAAAACGGCCTCATAAGCATAATGATCTTCTGGTACATCTTTAAAACCAGCTGCCTCCACTTTCATGTTTCCAGCTACGACAAGTAATGAAAGCAATAACAGACAAAATAATTGTTTCATTAACCTACTTCCTTTCTAGCTAATTTACTATTTAGTTTGCAGGATATAGATGGAAACTGCAAATAATTCCTTTGTGTTTTAGAAAAATGTGGGATTTATCATTACGTCGTTTTACGAGAGGGAAGCCGTAACCAACGTAATAAGCACCTCTAATTTTTGTAGAACGCAGACAAATATCGGAGGTGCATTTTGTATAGGCAAAATGAAAAATTTGCAAGAAAAAATTTTTTTAAAAGAAATTTTTATAAAACAGTTGAAATTTCTTTGTGTTAAGCATATATTTTTCCTAAGGGAAACAAAATATCGTAAAAGAAAGAAGAGTGACTGTATGAAAGAGTTGGATGATTTAAAACTAACGATTCTTCCGCTAGGGATACTAGTGTTTCTGACGATGTTGTGGAAAATGACCCAATCTGTTGGCGTAGCCATTTCAATCATTATTTTTTGGGTGGGCTGGAAACAGCTGATGAAAAAATGCATGATGAATAATTGACGATGAGCCAACAACAATAGTAAAACGAAACAAATTCTTTAGGGAACTATGAGAAATGTTTCCGCAAGTTGCAGCGAAGCATTTCTCGTAAATTATAAAAAGAGTAAGGAGGAAACCGTTTAATCAAAACACGCAACATTATAAAACAATTAACGTATAACGTTTACTTCAACGTCCATTAACACTTACCCGCCTATCACTTCATCATGAAAGTTAAAAAGGAAGAATTACACCTTCTTCAGTGCTTGAAAGGATGAAAAATGATAGATAACTTTTGCAAGTCAATGGGCAACAAAAGCTGTAACAATTCAAAAGCAAATACCAATAAAAGCATGAATTTGATGAAAACAGTTAAGTGTGAACCCTTCTTCCGTAATGTAGGATGGCAAAGCTTTGTTGAAAGGTGAAGAGGCAAGTGGGCTATCCAAGTACGTTTCAAGTAGTCGTCAAACGATGATTCGACTAATTTGTTTGCATTATTGTATCCGATTATAGCTTGAAGCTATTCGACATAATTGACAGTAGCTATACGCAAAATCGGGCGCGGTAAAGCAAGGAGTAGACGAAATTTGATGATGTTTTATAAGGTTTTGACAACGGGTATCGGAATGAAACGTTTTTTAGGTGTAGTGATGTTAATGATGTTCCTTGTCGGTTGTAGTGCAGAGAAAGATGCGACAGGCAAAAAGGAAGGAGTCGTTGTGGCAACGACAGGGCATATTGCTGATGTAATTAAAGAAATTGGCGGCGACCATTTAACTGTTTCCGCTTTGATGGGGCCAGGTGTAGATCCACATTTATACAAGGCAACACAAAGCGATTTATCGAAGTTAGAAAATGCTGAAGTCATTTTTTATAACGGTTTACAATTAGAAGGGCAAATGCTCGATATTTTTGAGCAAATGTCAAAAGATAAAACCGTGCTAGCTGTAGGCGATAAATTAGATAAAACAATGCTACTCGATAGTGAAGATGAAGGGCTGTTACATGATCCGCATATTTGGTTTAACATTGACCTGTGGAAACAAGTTGTTGATGCGGTAGCGAAAACACTTGTGGAAGAATATCCAGCGTTTAAGGATGATTTTAAAGCCAATGAAACAGCCTACTTAAAAAAATTAGACGAATTACAATCGTATGCAAATAAACGGATTAGTGAAATCCCAGATAAACAACGCATTTTAGTAACAGCACATGATGCCTTCAATTATTTTGGTGAGAGCCAAGGTTTTGAAGTACGCGGTTTACAAGGACTCAGTACAGAAGCCGAGTACGGTGTGAAAGACGTACAGGAAATGGTTGACTTTTTAGTAGATAACAAAATCAAAGCAATTTTTGTAGAGTCAAGCGTATCGGATAAAGCGATGAAAGCTGTGATCGAAGGGGCAAAACAAAAAGGGCATGATGTTGCCATTGGAGGGGAATTATTCTCAGATGCCATGGGTGCTGAAGGAACAGAAGAAGGCACATACGTTGGGATGTATCAACATAACATCGACACTATTGTCGATGCATTGAAGTAGGTGGACAAATGAATGCTTTAACAGTTGAAAATTTATCGGTTGCTTATGATAAAAAAACCGTATTGGAAAATGCCAACGTGACAGTGCCGACAGGCCGACTAACGGCAATTATAGGGCCAAATGGGGCAGGTAAATCGACGTTTTTAAAAGCGATATTAAATCAATTACCAAATAAGGTTGGTAAAGTAGAAATACTGGGCAAGTTATTTGACCCAAAAAGTTTAGTTGTCGGCTATGTACCTCAACGAAATGCAGTCGATTGGGATTTCCCAACGAATGCGCTCGATATTGTGTTAATGGGACGCTATGGACATACTGGGTTATTTAAACGCCCTTCTAAACAAGACAAACTTCTAGCAAAGCAAGCATTGGAAAGTGTTGGTATGCAAGAATTTGCGGAGCGTTCGATTGGCCAATTATCTGGAGGTCAACAACAGCGTGTGTTTTTAGCAAGAGCGTTAACGCAAAATGCCAATATCTATTTTTTAGATGAACCGTTTGCCGGGGTAGATGCGGCAACAGAAAAAACTATCATTGATATTTTAAAAAGCTTAAGGGCACAGGGAAAAAGTATTTTTGTCGTACACCATGATTTACAAACAGTAAAAGAATACTTTGATTATACGATTTTGTTGAATAAAACGATTTTAGCATCAGGCAATACAGAAGATGTCTTTACACCAGAACAACTACAAAAAACTTACGGTGGTAAGCTCTTTATGATGCAAGAGACGATAGGGGCGGAAGTCGTATGTTAAGTGGTAACTTGCTTTGGGTATTAATGGGTACGATGCTGCTTGGGATTGCAGCGGGTATAACCGGTACGTTTTCCTTTCTTCAAAAACAAAGTTTAGTAGGTGATGCTGCAGCACATGCAGCATTGCCTGGTATTGCCTTAGCATTTTTATTAACTGGACAAAAAGATTTACCGATCTTAATGCTTGGAGCAGGTATTACTTCAGCTTTGTCTGTCTATTGTATCCAATGGATTGTGTCATTTTCTAAAATGAAAGCAGATGCAGCAATTGGTTTAGTGCTAACTGTATTTTTTGGAGTAGGCGTTGTATTTTTGACCGTTGTCAATCATAGTCCGTTAGGAAATCAAAGTGGCCTAAATAATTTTATTTTTGGTAAAGCGGCTACAATGACTAAAGCGGACTTAACATGGTTATTTATTAGTGCAACCATTATCATCTTAGTAAGTTTGTTGTTTTATAAAGAATGGAAGCTTCTAATCTTTGATCCTGTATATGCGAAAGGAATTGGGTTGCCGATTGAAGCATTAAAAGCGACGTTAACCGTCTTAATTGTTATGACGATTGTAACAGGCATCCAATCAGTTGGCGTTATTTTAATGTCAGCACTGTTAATTATTCCGGCTGTCAGTGCTAGATTATGGACAAAAAAACTAAGTTCGATGCTTGTCCTTAGTGCCGCGATTGGTGGCTTATCAGGCATTGTTGGAACCTTTGTTAGTGCTACACGATCCGGTTTATCGACAGGGCCATTAATTGTTTTAGTAGCGGCTGCCATTTTCTTTATATCCTACTTAATTAGTCCAACGGGGCAAATTAATAAGTTTCTTAGAAAAAAACAGTTCCGAAAGCAAGGTGAGCTTGGATGATTGAATTATGGGTCATTATTACGGGTCTATTGGTAGGTATCACGTGTGGCATGGCTGGTGTTTTTTTAATATTACGTAAGATGTCAATGATTGCAGATGCCATAAGCCATACAGTACTATTCGGAATTGTCATGGCCTTTATCATCACGCAAACATTAAATGGCTTTTGGATGTTAGTAGGTGCCGCGGTTGCAGGGATTTTAACCGCTTATTTAGTCCAATTACTCCATACTTCGGGTATACAGCAAGATGCTGCAATTGGTGTTGTTTTTACGACTTTATTTGCTGCTGGTGTACTACTAATCACATTATTTGCTAGCAATGTGCACTTAGATGTGGAACATATTTTAATGGGCGAAATTGCATTTGTTCCGTGGGATAAATGGACGTTCTTGTCGATTACAATGCCGAAAGCCGTTTGGATACTAGCGCTCGTATTATTGATCAATATCGCGTTCCTCTTATTATTCTTTAAGGAAATGAAACTCGCAACATTTGATGCCGTTTATGCAGCGTCAATTGGTGTGCCGATACTATTTTTGCATTATGCTTTTATGACTTCCATTTCCTTCACGACTGTTGCAGCATTTGATAGTGTTGGGGCAATTTTAGTCGTCGCAATGTTAATTGGACCTGCTGCAACGGCTAATTTAATTAGTAAATCAATTAAACAAATGTTCCTATTGAGTATGTTATATGGAGGGGCATCGGCGATTATCGGCTATTATTTGGCGAAACTTTGGGACACTTCGATTGCAGGCATGATGGCCACTGCGGTCGGCATTCTATTTATCGTTACGTTATTCGCTCAAAAGCTCGTCCAGCATAAACGAAAATCGCTCGTCGGGAAATTAGAAGGTTTATAAACATAATACCTATGTTGGGATAGGTTTGAAAAAGAGGCATTAAGAGATGAGGATCATAAAAAATCCTCATCTCTTTATTTTTGTGTTGTCGTGATTTTCGTAAAATAGTTGAATGAAGATAAACGAATTGTATCGTAATGGCACAATTCATCCTTTTGCATGATTTTCACTTTCTATAAAAATAGTATACTTTTGACAGTGTTCAAAAGGAGGGAAAGCATGATAAAGGGATTGTATGAAGCACATTTGCCAGTAAGTGATTTACAAAAATCCATTTTGTTTTACCAAAAACTAGGACTTGAGTTAGCGTATAGGCAAGATCAATTGGCTTTTTTCTGGATTGTGAAAGGGGAAAGTTGGATAGGGCTATGGGAAAGTAAGGAAGTCCTATTAGCTTATCATCCTTCAATTCGCCATATCGCTTTTAGAATTGACGAGGATGATTTATTGCAAGTGAAAGAGTGGCTGCAATCCATCGACATTGAAGTACGAACAGCTTTTGGCTTTTCACCAGCACAACAACCGCTTGTCTTACCAAATTATCCTCATGCACATGCAGCAATTTATTTTACAGATCCTGATGGCAATTCGATTGAACTGATATCACCAATTCAACTGGATGTTGCTAAAAAATTTCCAATGATGTCATTGAATGATTGGACCGAAGCTTAAAATAAGAAGATGCTTCATATAGAAAAAATTGTAATTTTATATGTACGAATATTATAAATTTTGTTACTATGGGTGTTATGTAAATTTAAACTAGGACAACAAGGAGATGCAGCATGTGGAAAAATCGTAACGTCTGGATAATTTTATTAGGTGAGTTTGTAGTAGGTCTTGGCTTATGGGCTGGGATCATCGGAAATTTAGCATTTATGCAAGAGGTTGTGCCGTCTGATTTCTATAAATCATTAATAATTTCAATTGGTATTTTAGCTGGTCTTGTTGTAGCACCGCTCGCAGGACGTTTAATTGATCAATCAAAGAAAAAAACGGTGATTCAATTTGCTAGTGTAGGACGCATTATTAGCGTATTTTTTATGTTTATCGCACTTTATACGAATTCGGTCATTTGGATGATCCTTTTTTTAATTACATTGCAAATTGCGGCAGCGTTTTATATGCCTGCCTTACAGTCGATTATTCCAATGGTCGTGAAAGATCAAGATTTAATTACATTGAATGCATGGCAAATGAATGCTCGCACGATTTCTAGAATAGTAGGAACCGCGGCAGCAGGGTTAATGTTAAGTTATTTTGAGTTGAAATGGTTATACATAATTTCGCTAATCGTTTACATCATTATGTATTTTATTACAAGTGCTTTAACACTCGATGAAACAGTCAGTGTGGCCGTTCAAGATAAAGAGAAAGCCAGGTTTAAGGAAGTACTGCCGATGCTAAAAGAGCATCCGGTTGTACTCATGACACTGGTACTAATGCTCATCCCTACATTGTTTTTAGGCTCTTTTAATTTAGTCATTATGAAAATATCAGAAATGCATCAGTCTACAACAATTTCTGGTTTATTGTATACGGTAGAAGGAATAGGTTTTATGTTAGGGGCGGCAGGGCTGAAATATATTGCTGAGCGAGTGCAAATAGGGACATTATTGTTTAGCCTAGCATTTATCATTGGTTTAATGGAACTGATGCTACTGCTGGCAGATAATACGTTCTTTGCGTTACTGACATTTGGGCTATTTGGTTTTTCTGTCGGTTGTTTTTTCCCAACAACAATGGTGATTTTCCAAAAACAAGTGCCGAAAGAGTACTATGGCCGTTTCTTTTCATTCCGCAATATGATTGATTCTGTCGTCTTCCAAGTCGTTCTTCTATCAACAGGCATGATGCTTGATTTCATTGGCTTAAATGGCATGGGGCTCGTTTTTGGCATTATTAGTTTAAGCTTAACCGTATCATTTTTACTTTTCTCGAAGAAAAAGAATGTCATGATGCATGCACAATAATGTAATCGTTTGAGTGACTGACACTGATAGCACCCACTTAATTATTAAAATTTAATTGTATTAAAAATTCAGAATTGTTTGGGTGACTGGCACTTAGTAATGGAGGGAATATGAAATGAATAGTTATTATGCAGTAATTTTCACATCACAACGCACGGATGACGATAGAGAAGGTTATGGAAAAATGGCAGATGCGATTGAGGCATTAGCTAAACAGCAGCCGGGGTTTCTGCGTGTTGAAAGTACAAGAAATCATGAGGGCCAAGGAATTACGGTATCGTACTGGGAATCGCTTGAAGCAATCCAAAATTGGAAAGGCAATGCAAAACATTTGGTAGCGCAACAATTGGGAAAGGAAAAATGGTACAGTCATTATCATGTAGAAATTTGCCAAGTGTTGCGTAGCTATTCTTTTGAAGAGGGAAGTACTGCACAGTAAAATGATAGAAAGCTAGAAAATCCGTGTACCTGAAAAAAAAGGCGACACGGATTTTCTATTATGAATACGCCATCTATTGCTAATATTTCGTAATCGTAATGCTATTTTCGCCAACTTCTTTATAGGCACGATGGTCAATTGCACCAGCAACAGCTTCAAACGGAATCGCACGTCGAATACCTGCTGTTACAAACTTTTTAGCTTGAATGACCGCATCCTCGACACGAAGGCCTTGCGCCAAACCTGCTGTAATGGCTGCAGAATATGAACATCCTGCTCCGTTTGTATGGATCGTATTTATACGTGGTGCTTCTACTGTCAGCATGCGTTCACCATCATACAAAACGTCTGTTGCAGGACCTTCAAGACGACCGCCTTTTACAAGAACAAATTGCGTACCGAGCTGATGCAAATCACGGGCGGCATCTTGTAAATCTTGTACTGTCGATAACCCTCTGCCACCGAGCAAATATTCTGCCTCGGGCATATTTGGCGTGATAATGGTTGCTTGAGGCAATAGCTTGTCTTTTAAGGAAGCCATAGCCCCTTCCTCCATTAGTGCTGTTCCAACTTTGCCAAACATCACAGGGTCGATGACAACATGTTTAACAGGGGCAGTAGGGAGCCAATTCGCTACGAGTTCGATAATCTCTTTCGTAAATAACATACCTGTTTTTAACGCATCCATACCAATTTGTGAAGCGATCGTATAAAGCTGTGCTTCGAGTACTTCTAGCGATTGTGTATAAACGCCTTGCTTTGTAACAGGGTGTGTTGCGACAAAGGCTGTAATGGCTGAAGTGCCGTATACACCTAATTCTTGAAAAGTTTTTAAATCTGCTTGAATGCCAGCTCCACCACGTGCAGCGGAACCAGCGATTGTACATGCTTTCTTCATCGTAAATGTACTCCTCTTCTTGTTGCATAATAGCAGGTTGATAGTCGTTACTTTTAAAATATTTGAATATTATTATTTTAATAATAGTTATCGTTTAATTGAAAGAGCCAGAAAGCAGCGTTTTTATAATGTCAGTTTCGCTTTATGATAGATTTTGTTGATAGCGTTTCACGGGGATATTGCCAAGTTTACGCCAAATCTTTTCAACAGGGCCCTGGTTATATTTCCGTAACCACAATGTGGAAAAGCCAATCATAAATAATGTAATACCGAGCCACGATGCTTGGATTATTAGTTGGTTAGCATGTTTGGAAAGGCCAAGTCCCCAATTATAGAACAAAAAGGATGCGACGATATTTTGGGCGATATAGCATGTCAGGGCCATTTTACCAACATTACTTATATATTGTTGGGTTTTAACGAATTTTTGATGGCGAGCGACTAAAAAGACTAGGCCGAGATAACCTAAGGATAGGATTGGGGCAAAAACATAGCGGTCTAAAACGACAAATTGGGCGCTAAATAGCGAGAGGGCATTTAAGGGGATACCAATGCCGAGCCCAATCCATAATAAGCGATTTTGCAGTCGAATACCGCATGCATCCATTTTTAATAAACCTTTTCTAACAAGAAAGACGCCAAGTAAAAACAAGAAGATATTCATCGGTAATATCATAATAGCTTCTGAGCGTAATATCCAAAAATGTTCCAGCCGGTAAACGACTTGCTCCCACCATGATAATCCAGACATTTCAAATAATTGATTTTCTTGACGAACCAATAATGCTTGTTCCGTGAGACTACGACGATTAGCACTCATAGTGGCATACGGGCTATTTGGAAATAAGTTTTGTCCAAGTTGAGAAGTCATAAACTTGTCCAATAGAAAGCCTTCCACGATTTGGTGGAAAAGATGGATAGCGACAGCGCAATACATACAAATTTTCATAAATCGCTCCGAGCGTTGAATAATAAACGCGACGACAATAGCTGTTAGTGAATAACTCATTAATACATCAAACTCAAAGACAAAAATATAATGAAGAAAACCATCAATAAACAGTAAAATCATAGACCATAAATAAAGTCGAAACCAGGGGAGTCCTCTATTTTGGAAACTCGTATATTTCAATTGCATACCAATACCAAACATGATTGTTAGTAGCCCAAGAAATTTTCCATTTGTTAAATAATCAGAAAACTTGGATATGTATGAACTGATAACTGAAAAACCAGTTTCATCTACTCCCTCACCCGAATAGTCGGCGAATCCAAAAATCCAAATATTCGTGCCAAGTGTGCCGATAATGGCAAGCCCTCTAGCGACATCAAGTAATTTTATTCTTTCCATAAAAACACCTCACGTAACGATTGTAGAGCGTAATGATTATCATTTAGCTCTCGTAAATAATAAACGAGGTAAGAGGAGGAAGGTTTCGCCAAAATGGGCATTTTAGTGTATTGAAATAGAAAAAAGATGATATTTTTAGGGGAGGGAAAAGTATAATCATATAAAAAAGCACCTTTGCGAGGTGCTTAAAACATTTGTGGGAGCAAGTTATTTAAATAGTGTTGGTTTTTCCGCAACCAAATTTTTAAAATCATGCGATGGGTTAAAAGTTGATGTCTTTTGTTTGGTCTATTTTTTGCTTCCAGCAAACTTTCTAGTAAACTACATGTTTCACTGGCATAAGCTTGAGGCTTCACTAGTACATCCAGCTTCGTATCAATTAACTGAGCTGCTTGTACCTTTGCGAGTAATTGTGCAAAACAAGCCGTCATTTCTTGATAGGCTTCATCCTGTTGTAAATCAATTAGCGTATATAAGGTTTGTTCAATTTCAGCCTCCAATATTTGGAGCTGCTCATTTGTTTGTTGTGTCAAAAAATCACCTCTTGTAAAAAAAAGTCATGCTAGTAGGTAAAAACCGAGTGCAGCAAAAAGGAAGCCAATGATTACTGTACTACCAATATAACTGAAAGCTTGCCCCCATTTATTGTTTTCCACTAGTTGGAGTGTTTCAAAACCGAATGTTGAAAAAGTGGTGTAAGCTCCTAAAAAACCGATACCTAAGAAATGCCACAGCGCAACACTTGGATGGCTAGCAAAAAGCAGCCCAAGAGCAAAAGAGCCTGTGATGTTAATAAAGAAGGTAGCCCATGGATAGGAACTGACAATCCATTTCCCTAAGTAAAATCTCGTTAAAGCTCCTAAAAATCCACCAATTCCTACTAGGATCATTGCACACGCCCCCTTGCTAATCTAGCCCCAAGCCAAGCACAAACTACACCACCAATAACGCTAATGAAACAATAGCCGAATGCCTGTCCCCAATTACTATTGTCAATCAGTAAAAGGGTCTCAAGCGAAAAGGTGGAAAAGGTAGTGAAGGCTCCTAAAAAACCTGTCCCCAAACATAGTACGAGTGGTGTTCGCTTTGTAAAAGTCGAAAAAAGGTATGCTAAACAAAAGCATCCAAGTAAGTTAATAATAAGTGTTGTAGTAGGGTAACTCGTTGTATTGGGCAGTAACACACTAAGACCATAGCGGGAAATCGCCCCAAAAAATCCCCCGATACCAATAGCAAAAAATACTTTCAAATTTCCAAAACTCCTTTTTCTTTTCAGACAAGATGTGTGAGTTAACGATTAGGTTCCTTTAGAAAATGCCAGATTCGCTACAGTCCTTCTATTGTATCAAGGACGAAAGCAGGATGGTAGCTATTCGGCTATTCTATTTGTCTAGCACGCCAAAAACAACGTTGCGTGTTGACGTTAGTCCATTAAATGACTATACTTCAATACTTTAAAGTGCTAATTATTACCTTTTTAGTCTAAAAAATAACAGTTAGAATGTTGACAATTATTTCAATAATGTGATAATCTTCAATAACACTATAAAAAATAAACAAGGAGGGCATGACAATGATGATTTTACCAGTACAATACCAAAGCACAGCTTCATACATTGTCCATGTCTAACGTTGTTATTGTGAATGCAATGAGGTATGGGCACACTTTACCTTTTATAAGAGACGCATGCTCTTTTGAGGGGATGTGTCTTTTTTTATTGCAAAAAATTTGTAGTGAACAAAAAAAGGAGTGTATGAAGTATGCAAAACATCATGAGGAAATTAATTTTTAATAAGGAATTGCTAGATAGTGGGTAGCGAAGATTACACGCAAGGAAGAAAGAAGGTTAGGATAAATGTTTGATGTTTTAAGTAAATTAAGTTGGTTTTTCAAGCAATATTGGAAGCAGTATACACTAGCAATTGTGCTGTTAATGATTGCGAGTGGATTAGAGGTGATCCCGCCTTATTTATTGGGATCAATCATTGATATATTAACAGCTGGTTCCATGACGACTGCTATTTTAGCGAAGTATTTGCTCATTTTTGCAGGTATTATCGTGGGCGGTTATGTATTAAATTTTGTATGGCAATTCCGTTTATTTGAAGGTGCCATTAACTTAGAGAAAATTTTGCGTCGTAATTTAATGCAACATTTTTTACGAATGACTCCTACTTTTTATGAAAAAAATCGCACAGGTGATTTAATGGCACGTGCGACAAACGATTTAAATGCTGTATCCCTAACAGCAGGCTTTGGCATTATGACACTGATTGATTCTACCATTTATATGGGTTGTATCATTTTTGCGATGGGCTATATGATTTCATGGAAGTTAACGTTATTTGCCATGTTGCCAGTACCTATTATGGCCATTATTATTCAATATTTAGGGAAAATTGTGCATGAGCGTTACATGAAGGCACAGGATGCCTTTGGCGAATTAAATGATAGTGTCCTTGAGTCAGTAGCCGGTGTTCGCGTTGTTCGGGCGTATGTGCAAGAGAAGAAAGATGAAGCAGCATTTGCCGCTATGAGTGAAGTTGTTTATGAAAAAAATATGCATACTGCAAAAATCAATGCTTTATTTGGGCCCATAACAAAAGTAGGTACAGGGATTAGTTATGTAGTGGCACTCGGTTACGGTGCACATTTAGTTTCGACTGAGGCGATGACGCTCGGGCAACTCGTAACGTTCACTGTCTATTTAGGTTTAGCAGTATGGCCAATATTTGCTATTGGTGAACTGATTAATGTTATGCAGCAGGGGAATGCCTCATTAGACCGCGTACAAGAAACATTACGTTATAAAGCGGATGTGCAAAATAGCGCATCACCGCAAGAGGTGGCCATTCCGCATGCTATTGGCTTCGACGATTTATCTTTCCAATATCCAATGAGTCAGGTGAAAAATCTGGAGCGTATTTCATTGTCGTTAAAAAAAGGGCAAACACTTGGCATCGTAGGCAAAACTGGGGCTGGTAAAACGACCTTTTTACGACAATTATTACGTGAGTATCCTATTGGTAATGGGCAATTGTCGATTGATGGTATCGATATAACGGCGCAAACAAAGGAACAGTTACTGGATTGGATTGGGTATGTGCCACAGGATCATGTGTTATTCTCACGGACCATTCGAGAAAATATTTTATTCGGGAAAGAAGATGCAACAGAGGAAGAGCTAAAACAAGCCATTCGTGCTGCCTATTTTGAAAAAGATTTAGCTCATCTTCCAATGGGGCTTGAAACACTTGTTGGAGAAAAAGGTGTGTCACTTTCAGGTGGTCAAAAGCAACGTGTGTCCATTGCGCGTGCATTAATAAAAGACCCTGAAATTTTAATACTGGATGATTCGCTTTCGGCTGTAGATGCCAAAACAGAAGCGAAAATTATTGAAAATATTCAGCGAGAACGACAGGATCGAACGACGATTATTACAACCCATCGTTTATCAGGCATACAACATGCCAATATCATTATTGTGCTTGATGAAGGTCAAATAGTAGAACAAGGAACCCATGAACAGCTCCTTTCTCAACAAGGCTGGTATAAAGAGCAATTCGACCGTCAGCAGCTAGAAGGGGGTGCCTCATGAGTACGAGTCAACGCTTAACACGCTATGCGATGTATTTTAAAAAACCGATATTATTAGGGTTATTTTTCTTAACAATTGCTGTATTTACGGAGCTTGTAGGGCCTTTTATTGCCAAATATATCATTGATCATTATATGACGATTGGCCATATTGAGATTAAGCCGATTACATGGTTATTACTTGTGTATTTTATTTTGGCAATTGCAACAGCGGTCTTACGTTATTTTATGTATATTTATTTACAAATGGGCGCCAATCGCGTCGTACAAAAATTACGGAAAGATGTATTTGAGCATATTCAAACATTGCCGATTCAATATTTTGATAACTTACCAGCAGGGAAAATTGTCGCACGTGTAACGAACGATACCGAGGCAGTACGTAATTTATATGTACAGGTGCTATCGAATTTTGTGACAAGTATTATCTCCATTGTTGGTGTATATATGGCACTGTTCTTTTTAAATTGGCAAATGGCTTGTTTAGCATTAGTGATGGTGCCTATCATTTATTTATGGATGATTTTATATCGTAAATTTGCATCCAAATACAACGATGTCATTCGTACGAAAATTGCTGATATTAATGCCATGATTAATGAGTCTATTCAAGGTATGACAATTATTCAAGCATTCCGACGTGAGCAACAAATGACGAAGGAATTTGACGATATGAATAATGAGCATTATGCGTATGAGCGCAAACTATTAGTGCTCGATTCGGCTACTTCTTTTAACTTAGTGAATACGTTAAGGCTTATTATGTTTACTATTTTTATCTTTTATTTTGGGACGCAATCGATGACGACAACGCAAATTGTGTCAGCAGGGACGCTATATGCTTTTGTTGATTTTTTAACGAAACTTTTTAATCCGATTACCAACATTGTCAATCAATTTTCACAACTTGAACGTTCGCTTATTGCAGGGAAGCGCGTGTTTGAAGTATTAGACATAGACGGAGAGCCCGTATCGGAAGTAAGTCTACCAAGATACAAAGGAAATGTTGTATTTGAAGATGTTTCCTTTGCTTATAAAAATGATGATTATGTATTGAAAAACTTATCCTTTGAAGCACATCAAGGGGAAACCATTGCCCTTGTAGGTCATACTGGATCGGGGAAAAGTTCGATTATGAACTTATTATTCCGCTTCTATGACCCATCAAAAGGCAAAATTTCAATTGATGGCATTGATATTACTTCGGTTGCTCGGCAATCAATGCGTGAGCATATGGGGATTGTCTTACAGGATCCGTATTTATTTACAGGAACCATTGCTTCCAATGTGAGCTTAAATAATCCGAAAATTTCGCGTCAAAAAGTAGAAGATTCATTAAAAGCAGTGGGGGGAGATCGAGTGTTAGCAAACTTACCAAATGGCTACGATGAACCAGTAATTGAAAAAGGCAGTACGTTATCTTCTGGTCAGCGCCAACTCATTTCGTTTGCACGTGCACTAGCATTCGATCCAGCCATTTTAATATTAGATGAGGCGACATCCAATATTGATACGGAGACGGAAGAAATTATCCAGCACGCAATGGATGTATTGAAAAAAGGGCGCACTACCTTTATTATTGCCCACCGTCTGTCAACGATTAAAAATGCCGACCGTATCCTTGTCTTGGATCGTGGAGAAATTGTAGAGCGCGGAACGCACGATGAATTGTTAGCACAAGGTGGCATTTACGAAAAAATGTATCAAATGCAAGCGAACTCATTGCAATAAGGATAAGGACGAAGCCCCACTTTCTTTAGTGGGGCTTTAATGATTTTTTTACATTATTTTTGATAACTACTGTGCTGATTTGTATTACAGGGATGGTGACTCCCTTCTAAAGATGTGTTCATATTTAACTACCTTCAGGTGATAGGAAACTATTATTTTTTGATATAATCTCTATAAATGCAAAAGTAAGAAAAATGAATAAGGAGGGGAAATGATGCTTGGTAATAAGGGGAAGTTATCCGCATTATTTTCTGTGGCCGGTCTTATTTTAGTTGCTTGCTTTTATTATTTTCCAATTGCTGCTACCGCATGGATAATCGTCATTATTGTCGGAGAAATGTTTATTGCCATTGGAGTCATTATGAGTGTTTTAAGCTTTATAAAAAGGGAAAAAGGATTTTGGAAGTATACCCCTTTTATTGTTTTGTGGATTTATTTCCTTGGTATTTTCTTATCCATTATACTTATTGCCTTCATAGGTGAGCGTTAGATTTATTGTTAATCTTTAATAGCTACATAGTAAAAAAGTGTTAGATTGATGGCAGTCAATCTAACACTTTTCTCTTTTAGCTAAGAAGAACTCTTCACATTTTGAAAAACATTAACAAAGAATAATAGGACAGAAAGTGCAACGGCGATACCGCCACCCGATACGAAAAGCTCAAATAGCCAACGTGGTACATCGATATAAACCATCATCATCCCAACTAGAAGGAATGGTAATCCAATATTGTAAAGCCAAAACTGAGCTTTTGCGAGCCCGGTCTCTGCGGCATCTTTATAAATGGAATAAACTAAACCTATGAATCCCGTAGTTAGCCAACCTACGACACCAATATGAGCATGTGTCGCCTTCCACTGAAGTTCAACAGTATAATGCATAAATAGGCCAAAAGCGAAAACCAACATTAAATAGAGAATCGAAATCTTTATCCATTTTGCTCCCATTGCAAACAACCCCTTTCCTGAAAGTGATTTAGCTAGCTACTATAGTCTATTCTTGTCGAATGAAAATGATGTCTGTCCACACATACGGAAGATGTTATTGTCAAACAATTGAAAAAACGACAACCTTTTCTTAAAATAAAGGTTATACAGTGTATATTTACCAACAGGAGGAGCTATGAAAAAGAAAATTATTTTGATTGCTGTGCTTTTATGCATGTATAGTTGTAGCGCAGTGACATTTGGAGAACATGCACGGGCGAATGAGCAAACGATGGCTACGAAAATCAACAGTTCAATCGCTAAAAATTGGAAAGACAATGAATATAGTATTACGGTACGAGATATTAATAATGGCCAGGTTTTATACAATAATCATGGTGAAAAAATGATACGTCCTGCTTCTACCCATAAATTACTTGTTAGTGCAGCGGCATTAGATTTACTCGGCCCTGATTATCGCTTTGCCACAAAAGCTTATGTAGATGGTCCTATTGAAGATGGTGTCCTACAAGGCAATATTTATTTACAAGGTGGTGGTGACCCGACATTATTACCTGTCCATTTAGAATCCTTTGCCAATGGGCTGAAAAAATTAGGCATTACGAAAATTACAGGTCAATTGATTGCGGATGATTCTTGGTTTGATGATGATCGTTTACCAAAAGGGATTGTGCCACAAGAAGAGGCGATGTCTTATGCATCCCGTATATCAGCGCTAACGCTTTCACCCGATGACCAGTACGATGTCGCCAATGTGCAAGTCAAAGTGACTGGTACAAAAATTGGTCAAGCAGCAAGTGTTCAACTTTATCCCTATGCCAGTACCATTCCGCTTGTTAACAAAACGAAAATTGTGAAGAAGGGCACGAAATCGACGATCAATATTACGCGAGAATATGGTACAGATCGTATCGTGGTCACAGGTAATTTACCAGCAGGAACAGAGAAAAATACATATGTGACAGTCTATAATCCTACGTTGTTTACACTTGATGTCTTCCGGGAAAAATTAATGGCAAAAGGTATTCAAAAAATGCCCCTTGATATCGGCATCGTGCCCGAAAATGCACAACGAGTTGGGGTATCGTATTCTATTCCGTTAAAGGATATGAACTTCCGATTTTTAAAATTAAGCATTAATGGTATGGGCGAAATGCTGACGAAGCAACTAGGAAAAGAGCTTTTAGGCGAAGGAAGCTGGTCTGCAGGTATTCAAGCAATTCGTACATACGGCATGGACACAGGGCTCAATATGGATCAATGGTACTTTGAAGATGGCTCTGGCTTAAATCATCAAAATCGTGTAAGTAGTATGCAGGAAAGTCTATTATTATATAAGGTTCGTCAAAAACCATGGTACTTCTCTTATTTGGATGCTTTACCACATGCCGGGCGCCAAGGGAAATTAGTAGGGGCAACATTAGAAAAACGCTTGAAAGGTTATAGTGTGTCAGCAAAAACAGGCTATATTACCGGAACATATGCACTGAGTGGCTATGTGCAAGGAAAAAGTGGTAAGTGGTATATTTTTAGTATTTTAACACAAGCCAATAAAAGCTCAGCGATTGCAACGATTGATGACATCGTAAGACACATTGCAAATGAAATGTAAAGGTTTTCAAAAAGTTGAGCAAACTAGTTTAAAATAATATTATATAGTGTTAAACTATTCAACGGATTAAGAAAAGGAGATGTTATCCATGGGAAAATTACAAGATAAAGTAGTGATTATTACTGGCGGTGCTGGTGGTATCGGTAGTGGTATGGCGAAAGCGATGGTAAAAGAAGGAGCAATCGTAGCGATTGTTGATTTAAACGAAGAAACAGGGAAAGCAATGGAAAAAGAATTGCAACAAATTTCTCCAAAATCAATGTTTTTACAAGCAAATTTAATGGATCGTGCTAATTTGCATAAAATTATCGATACAGTAGTAGAAAAATACGGTAAACTAGATGTGTTAGTAAATAATGCACATGCTTCAAAACAAGCATCTATTGAAAATACAACACAAGCTGATTTAGATTTATCATTTGATACTGGTTTCTATCCAACATTCTATTTAATGCAAGCAGCATTACCACACTTAAAAGAAACAAAAGGTAATGTCATTAACTTTGCTTCTGGTGCTGGACTAGCTGGACATGAAACACAAGGTGCATATGCGGCTGCTAAAGAAGCAATCCGCGGTATTTCACGTGTTGCAGCAAATGAGTGGGGTCGTTTCGGTATTAATGTAAACCTAATTAGCCCAATTGCCAATTCACCAGGTGTACAAGCATGGGCAAAAGCACAACCAGAATATTACGAAGAAGTTAAAAATAAAATTCCTTTGGGACGCTTTGGTGATGTGGAAGATGACATCGGCCGCGTAGCAGTATTTTTAGCATGTGAGGATTCTCAATATATTACGGGTCAAACAATTATGGTTGACGGTGGTTCTCTAATGCTTCGCTAATATTCTCGGCTGTTCGAGGAGGATTAGTTTTGAAACAGACAAGTATTTTTAGACTCATTCATATGATTGATCAGATGAATAACGCCAATATTATACGTTTTACGAAGGAATTTCCTTATCCGTTAGGTGTTTCTCCAATTTTAGTTTTAAGCGAGCTAAAACATAAGGGGCCGCAAAGACAAGCGGAGTTGGCGGAAACGATTGGGTATACGAAAGGAGCTATGACGAGTATTGCTGAGAAATTAGTAAAACTAGGCTTAGCGGAAAGACTATACGATGAAAACGACCGTCGTACTATTCGTCTACAAATAACGGAAGAGGGTAAAAATGCTTTCAACAAAGCGCAAGATGTTGGTAAAGATGTCTTTATTCAACTATTTGAAGTACTGAATGAAGAAGAAATTGAACAGTACTTGTTAATTTTAGAAAAGTTAGTGCAAGGAATAAAGGACAGAAATCAATAACCTTTATCAATCAAGCTCAAACGTTAGACAAAATATTTCGGGAAGGTTCTTCTCGAGATATTTTGTTTTTTTTTATTTCAAAGAACTATATTTGCAAAATATTCAAAAACGTGTGCAAGAATGGTTGGTATACTAATCATTTATACCTATCACTTTCGTTGTGAATAATTGGACTTTATTTGGAAAAATTCATAAAATCGACAAAAATAGCTTTAAAATTTACAGAAAATTTGCTATTCTAAACGATACACAAAGGGAATTAACACAATTTTTTTCATTGAAGGGGAATGTTGAAATTCATGTCAATTAAATTCAAACTTTATTTTGCTTTTGCTTTATTATTTATTAGTATTATTGGAATCTCTATTAACGGTTATATGGATTTAACGAACATGAAAAATGAGTATAACCATATTCTTGCATCACGTGTTGAACAAATATATCTCGCTTCAGATTTACAAAGTAATACAAAGCAACAAAGTATGTATATGGAACAGTATATTGAAAACGGCAAGGAGGAAACGTTAGAAAATTTCCGCAGTACCCAATTAAAAATTCAAATCGGCATCGGTCAATTACATGACATGATCGAAGATGAACAACTGTTGGAAGTAAATAATAAAATGCAAGAAGGAAAAAAATCTTTTGATAAAGTGGCTGAGACCATTATTTCAGCAGTCGAGGCAGGCGATGTATCGACTGCACGAGAGTTATATGATAAGCATTTATGGCGACTAAGTTTAATGGGCAGTATTGCAACTGAAATGCTGGCATTTAATAAAATGAAATTTTCTGAAGTGGCTACAAATGCCGAGCAAAAAGTACATAAAAGCGCGATAACAGCTGTTGTCATTGGCTTCATTACAGTAGCTATTTGTATATTTTTTAGTATTTTAACAGCGGTGAAAATTGCTAATCCACTAAAAGCTATGGCCAATGCTGTAAAGCAAATAGCACAAGGAGATTTGACCATCCAAGATGTACAAGTAAAATCGAAAGACGAAATTGGTACATTAGCAAGGGCTTTCAATGATATGAAGCAATCAATCCAAGCGCTCATTCGCTCGTCTGGTGAAACTGCGCATGAGCTTTCTGCCGTGGCTGAAGAATTGACTGCAAGCACAACACAAGTGACGGCTACATCTAATTACGTAGCAACAACTGTGGAAGACATAGCTTCTAGTTCTAAAATCTCTTCAACTGTGTCCAATGAAGCCTCACTCGCAATAAATGAAACAACTACTGGTATTCAGCAAATTGCTGATGCCACGTATTCAGTACTTGGCAAAGCAAAACAGACAAAAGAAACAGCCGATGCAGGACAGTTAACGATTGAACATGCCCAGCAACAAATGAATACCATTTTTCATTCCACTAAAGAAACAGCAACATTAATAGCTAGACTGACGAAACAATCTGAAGAAATTCAAAATATCACAAAAGTCATTACAGATATTACGGAACAGACGAATTTACTTGCGCTAAATGCTGCGATTGAAGCAGCACGGGCTGGAGAGCATGGCAAAGGATTTGCCGTTGTAGCAGACGAAGTCCGAAAATTAGCAAGTCAGTCAAAAGATTCAGCACAGAATATCGTTCAACTTACATCCGATATTTTACGGGAAACAAAAAATGTAGAAGCGGCTGTTTTACATGGCCAAACAACAGTCGAGCAGGGGGTTGAGGTAATTGCACAGGCAGGTACAGCCTTCCATAAAATCGTCCATGCTATTGAGGATATGACGGATGAAGTGACTACCGTTACGGCGATCACACAAGAGATGTCCGCTTCCTCAGAAGAAATTTCCGCTTCGATCCAAGAATTAAATGGTCATGTTGGAAAGAATGCGCAAGGCACAGAGGAAATGGCGCAGCAAATTGTCAAACAAGTAGCTTCTCTTCAGGAAATTAATCATATTTCCACAAGTTTGAATGATAAAGCATTGGAGTTGTCAAATAGCATTTCTAGCTTTAAATATTGATGCTTAATATGTATAATTGGTAAAAACTAGATTGCGACTTATTTTCGCCCAATATGCATATAAATAGACTATATAAACTTTTTTCCAACCTAAAACGTCAAAATAGAGGGGCATTATTTTTAAAAAGCTAGAGAGGACTTAAGAATGGAAAAAAACATGAAACGTTCCAAGGAAAAAAAGAGTAAGAAAAAAATGTGGCTATGGATAGTAGGGAGCCTATTAACAATTTTTCTAATTTTTGTAGGTACTGCTTATTACACTATCCAGAAGACAATGAATAAAATAAATACACCACTTGTTGAAACAGCAGAGACGACAGAAAATACGCCAAAAACTGTTACGAAAAAAGAACCGTTTTCTGTGCTGATGCTCGGTGTGGATGAGCGCAAGGATGATAGTGGTCGTTCAGACACAATGATTGTCATCACGGTTAACCCTGAAAAACAAACGATGAAAATGCTAAGTATCCCACGAGATACAAGAACGGAAATTATTGGTCATGATACAGTCGATAAAATTAATCATGCCTATGCATTTGGTGGCGTACCAATGGCGATGGATACGGTTGAAAACCTGTTGGATATTCCACTCGATTATTATGTGTTCATTAATATGGAGGGGTTCCTGCAAATTATTGATACGCTTGGTGGTGTAACGATTGAAAATGATATGGATTTAACTTACGATTCGTACCATTATCCTAAAGGACAACTAACATTAAATGGTGACGAAGCGCTTATTTTTTCACGTATCCGTTATGAAGATCCACGTGGTGATTTTGGCCGTCAAATTCGTCAACGTCAAATTATTGAAGCAGTGATGAAAAAAGCTTCAACACCGTCCATGTTATTAAAGGCAACTGATATGCTAGATGTAGTCGGAGACAATGTTCGCATGAATTTTACGGTGAAAGATTTAATCCAGTTACAAAGTATATACAAAAAAATGGATGGCAATATTGAACAGTTATCATTTGAGGCAGAAGGGGGTAAGAAGATTGATCATATTTGGTACTATATCCCCGATGAAACAGAGCTACAACAAATACAAACAGAGTTAAAAACACACTTACAATAAGTGTGGATTTTCCACGCTTTCGCTTGGTTACAATAGTTGTAAATAATGTGCTTTCGAAGGGAGAGAGATGAATGAATGGGAGGACGCAGGTGCTTCGGTACACAGCATTAAATAATTGCATGCAAAGCTATGTACCTAAACGTAAAGTACAAAAAAGTCCAATCAATCTCATGTTGAAACAGCTACAACTATTTTGTTTTAAAATGTTTATGTAAGGCTAAAAAATCATTCAGGTAGGATGCATGCCTAGTTGAATGATTTTTTTAGTGAAGAGAAGGACAATCAATATTTTATTTCGTTTGAAATATCTGAATATTAAGTGTATAATAACTAATATAAAGAAATGGTTGGGGGAGTGATTGTGATGATGATTGGTACAATTTTGTTAGCCATCGCGTTGCCGGTAGGGATATTATTAGCAGTAGATTTATTTAACGAGCAGCATCACTCTACTACATAAAGAACCATTTCTGAAGAAAACTTATAAATCTGTCATTATACAACTTAAGACATAACGATAAAATCGCAGCGTAAGTCGCAGGCATTGCATCCTTAGTGAGGATGGAAAGAGAAAAAGTGTTAGATTGACTTTATCAATCTAGCACTTTTTCTCTTGCACGTATCCTTGAACTTTGCTGTGAAAGAAACATTTTGTGTTATTATTCGTCAATAGTTATGAGAAAATGCTATACTATAAAAAAAAGTATCGGGGTATGAGTATGCAAGCAGAAAAAACGAATATGAAAAAAGAAATCCTATCCTACATAAAAATTATTGTCATTACAGCAATTGTTGTTTTAGGCTGTAAGCAATTTTTATTTGCACCGATAAAAGTACAAGGTGCTTCGATGTATCCGACTTATGAGGATAAGGATATTATTATTGTTAGTAAAACAAGTAAAATTGAACGATTTGACCAAATTGTTTTTCAATCACCGACTGAGGATGAATTATATATCAAACGTGTGATAGGACTGCCAGGAGATACAGTGGAAATGAAAGATGATGTATTGTATGTCAATGGCAAGGCCTACAAAGAAGATTATGTAAATCGTCAAACCGATGATCCAAGTCAATTACGAATTACGGAAAATTTCACTTTAGAGGGCTTAACGAATGAGAAAAAAGTACCTGAAGGAAAGTATTTTGTAATGGGTGATAACCGCCTAAAAAGTTATGATAGTCGCCATTACGGCTTAATCGGCAAAGATGCCATTTTTGGTGAAGCTAAATTAACGCTATATCCGTTTAAGCACTTTCACATAGGTCGTGAATAGATAATTCCATTTAAATCCATGAGGCAGCTCAATAGTAATTGGGCTTGCCTCTTTATTTTGCTGCTAAGGCTTTACAAACTTTATCGCTAGCATAATAGACGCAAACGGTGTCGTTTTCAACCGTTTCTTTTATTGGGCGTTGCTGTTTGTCCACTTGTGAGGATGGTTGATCGATGGTGAATTCTTCGACTACTAGTTCGGTGCCATAAAATAGCATTAGAAAATAGCAAACTAAACCAAAAATACGCAAACAATCACCCCATCTTTATATCATTTATTATTATTATTTATGGTCGAATGACAAAAAATATAAGCAAAATCTAAAAAAAATTAGTAAATAGAAAAATGTTGTATCGTCAAAATCAATATGCTAATATAGCTAAAGAAAATAATGATCTGTATAACCTCAATAATATGGATTGAGGGTCTCTACCAGGAACCATAAAATCCTGACTACAAAAATTTGCTTTTATTTTGTAGTTAGGCTTTTTTTTTGTGCCTAAATACTAGATGGAAGTATGATAGAAAGGTGATTACATGAATTGGAGAGTATTTATACTGGCAGCTACAACTTTTGCAGTCGGCTTAGTAGAGCTAATTGTCGGGGGGATTTTGCCATATATTGCAGAAGATTTGAACGTATCTGAAGCGACAGCTGGGCAGTTAATTACGATATTTGCACTCGTATATGCCATTTCAGCGCCAGTTCTATTATCGTTAACAGCGAAAGTGGAACGGAAGCAACTATATCTTATTTCATTACTAACATTTACTTTAGGTAATGTAATGACTTATTTAAGTCCAACGTTCGCCATCGTAATGATTGCACGCATTATGACAGCGATGAGTACTGCGCTCGTTATCGTATTGTCTTTGACAATTACAACAAAAATAGTGGAACCAAGGCATCGTGCCAAAGCATTAGGGCTTATTTTTATCGGTGTGAGTTCTGCATTAGTGATCGGTGTACCTGTAGGAATTTTTATTACGGAGGCATTCGGATGGCGTGCCGTATTTTTGGGTATTGCAGGTTTATCGACTATCGCTATGATTTTAATCTATTTGCTATTAGACAAAATGCCAGTTGTTGAAGTGATACCTTTAAAAGCACAAATAAAGTCTTTAGCCAATTTAAAAATAGCGACGGCTCATGTAACGACATTGCTTATGCTGGCCGGTCATTATACGCTCTATGCTTACTTCACACCGTTTTTAGTAGAAGCTTTTCATTTAAACTCCACATGGATTAGTATTTGCTACTTAGTATTTGGGCTGGCTTCGGTAAGTGGTAATGCGATAGGTGGTTGGTTAAGTGATAAAATCGGTTCTGGCAAATCCATTGTGCTCATTATTGCAGCTTTTGCCGTAGTGTTGTTTTTAATACCTTATACAATTATAGCTTTCCCGTTGTTTTTAATTGTTACTGTTTTTTGGGGTGCGCTTAGCTGGGCGTTAACGCCACCATTACAAAACTACTTAATTCAAACAGACCCTGAAACTTCTGATATTCAACAAAGCTTAAATACGGCTGCCCTACAAATTGGTATTTCAATAGGTTCTGCAGTAGGTGGAGCGCTGTTTACGTTGACAGGTTCGGTCATGCATTTAGCTAGTTTCGGTGCGATTTTAGTTGTAGGTGCGTTAGGCTGTGCTATTTTTTCGATTAAGAGAACATCATTGTCAGCTCGTAATCAATTCGATGGCCATATGTAAAAGTTACTTTGAAGACGAATGGAAAATAGAAAAAAGAAGGACTATGCTTGTTGAAACTAGAATGTAAGAGTAGAGAGGGAGGCTGGTAAATAAATGCAAGTAGATTTAACGGAATTTGAAGGATTGAATGTGAAAGTTGTCGCCACGGTTGATCATACGCTTTATCGCAACGTTGGAGCTATCATTTTATATGAAGAGGATTCACACATTTTATCTGTACGAAAACTGAAACGAAAAATCGCCGACCAATATATACCAACAGACGAACTCGAAAACTTTATTTTTGACTCACAAGCAGATGCCATTAAATTTACAAGTAAACTAACAAGAATGACTGCACTTGATTATTTATTAGTTACAAATAGAGAAAAGCAACTAAATGATTAGCATTGTAGGTCGTCTTGTGAAGAAGCGAGACGACCTTAAGCTATGCATTACCTACAATGGAGTAGGAGAAAGGTACCAACCTTTTTTGTTGCTAATTTCACTTAACTTCGCACCTAGAATGGCATACCTCATATGAAATACACGATATTTTGTCGTCTCATTTCGCTCAAAAGACATGTCCATTGCTTGACTAATTGAAATTAATGCAGAGGCAATATTCATCGATAAGATGGCACTAATTTCACCATCATTAATAACTACCTTATTTCGGATCTTCGCTATTTGTAAATGTTCGTTATGAATGGATAGCGGCGGGGCAAGAACACCATTGTCTTTTAATAATTCCTCAAGCTGCTTATTTTCTTCTTTTAAACATTGAATAAACTCCAAAATGATTTCTTTTAAATTTCGATCTACTGCATATTTGAAAAAGAAATGATTGCTAGCTATGTAGCCGTTATTGACACCTAGTTGTTTCCAAATAGCAAAAAATTCTTTAAAGGGTAGAGACTCTATATTTTGATTTGCCATTTTCATTGTCGCACGTCCTAACTTTTTTTATAGTTGTTGAATGTGAGATTAGGATGGGACAATAAAGGGTTTTTTATACATTTCAATAAAAAAAAGACAACTCAAGCGTGGCGTGAGTTGTTCTTACTAGCAACGATATTCGTATGCAGTTAAGCTCCACCATTTTACATCCGTAGTTCCTAAAGATGTCCAAGTGGGGAGGCTTGGGCCAAGTATTGTTATGTTTTTACTTATTTTAAAGCTCTTCATTGCAAGTGCGATTGTCGGGACGTATTGCAGTTGTGTAGGAAACATTTTTTAGTATTTGTGTTATAGGAGCAGCTAGCATGCCATTGTTACAGAGCATGTCAACTTAATAATACGAACTATGCTGATAAGAGACTGGATAGTGGTACGGATATGGGTGCTGGTTGTAATATGGCTGTGTTTGCAAGGAATTCGGTGTAACCGTGTTCGTTTGATTGCAATTATTGGCAGGCCCGATATACGTAGAAGGGACAACAGGCGCAATTGTTTGCTGCCATAAGTTTTCATTTATGCAATACGTTTGTGCCATAATATTGGATGGCGTAAATTTCAATATATCGGAACCTAAAATCACTTCAGGTGTAGGGGCATCGAAAATAGCAAGAATATGCGTATTGTCGGCATTCGCGACGATATAATGCCACCATCCTTGTGGGATGTTAGCCACCTGTCCAGGTTTTATAGCATAGTTCTGAATTTGTTTTGTAATTGGATTTAGAATGGAAACAGTCGCTACTCCAGAAATACAATAAACTAGCTCCCCAGCATTTTGATGATAATGAGGTTCTACTACATTATTCATACTTAGGAAAATATCAAGCAACGATACGTTTTCTAAAGTATTTAATTGGGCAATGCCAAGAATGTTAATATAATTTTGTTGATCCTTCTTAAACAACGGGCTTGTATTGACATCAAACGTAAACTGTGTGGATGGTGATGTGTAATCAATAGACATTCATTACATCCTTCCTATGTTCTTCAATATCATAGGTTATGATAAAAGGGGATGACGCAATAAACGAATGCCTATTGTTCAATTGCGAATAAACGCATCATCATCAAGAGATTTGTTTACAAAAATATTAAATAAAGTTTTATTATGGTATTATATGGTTAGAACAATACTACGTTAATAAAAAAGAGGAATAGGCAAATGAAGAAAATTGTAGTTTTCATTTTACCGTTTTTTATCATAGTTATGTTGACAGGATGCAATAGTAGCAAAACAATTTATCAACCAGAAGGCACAATCATAAAAGATAGTCATGATTATGTGATGCTTCCAGGAGACTATAGCTGGAAAGAAGATAATGTGGAAATGACTACATTAAGCGCTTACGATATCGGGGAATTAGCGGATCAATTTGAAACATTAGAAGTTGAAAAGAATGATATTTTAACATTTCATATTACAAAAAGTCCTTCTTCAATTATTGTAACAAAATATAATGAGGATGGAACGAGTGAAGTGATTGAAACAACAAATCATCAATTAACTATGCCAAATAATAGTGGTACTTATATTTATGAAATGAAAGCAAGGTGGCCTCAAGGCAAAATAAACTTTGTTTTTGATGTACATGTAAAGTAACGGGAGAATGTGCCAACGCATATCGCTTACAGCCGTGTCTTCAGTGTTATTCAAAAAGAGAATGCTATTAACGATCGATATTTCGCCGTAGCATCAGCTTGAAAACCTTATCATAAGTAAACAATTAGTCACCGAATGTTAGAGAACTGCACTCTATTGTTAATTAATTTTAACAAATAGTGTGCAGTTTTTTTATCTCGATATTACAACCTTGCCAAACCGTATCGACAGAACAAATGTTAGTCAGATTAGTAGTCCGAACAGCAATAAACTACAAGCGGAGGGAGCATAATTGTGAACAAAAGTGTGCGTTTTAGGCTTTATCTATGTAAAAACACCTAGTATTGACATCAGGTATTTTTTATTTTATGTTTTAAATGATAATGATTTTCAATATCAATTATATTATAACTTTTTTATTGTAAAGCTAGGAGGAATCACAATGAATTTTAATAGAACGAAGTGGAATATGGCCTATGCTTGTATCTTGGCATTACGAGTGTAGGCTGTGGTCATAACGAAGCAAAAACGGCTTCGCAAGATGAGTCACCAGCACAGCAGCAAGTTAACCATGTTACAACCCACGTCCTTTAACAGATGCACTTGGCAATAACGTGGAAGTGCCTGAGTATCCGCAGCGGGTCATTGCGTCTTACTTAGATAGATCATCTCGTCGCTCTCGGTATCACATCATTGGCACAATGGAGTGTACGAGAGGGGGCAATTGTGCAAGCTTACTTAAAAAAGCGTCAATGATTCCATATGACTGGTCTTTTATGATTGAAAGCGGTGATGATGCAAGTGCGAAAGCATTAAGTGAAAAATAGTGGCGTGCGATTCCAGCCGTACAGCTGTCCTAAAGTGCTGAAAAATTAAAGTTGGTTATATACAGGTGCAATTGCCAATACGAAAATAGTGGAGGCTATCGTCAATGCTTTAGCAATATAAAGAATGAAATTGCTGAAAGGATGATGAGAGTAACAATAAAAAAGATATACAGTAGAATTTCATTCCTTGTATATCTTTATCTGTTATTAAGCGCATTGTCCATATAAGAATTTAGTAGCTAATCTCTAGTTTTCAATTTCAATAACAGAATCAATATTTTGCTCATGCTCATTACTAGGATTTACTTTAACTTTTAAACCAAACCAAAAAATGAGGTTGATCGTAACAACGATGAACAGTATCGTTCCAATTACTTTAAGCCACTTCATAAAGCTTTTATCTCCCTTTGATTAAAATTCACTCCATAATTAGATTAAGCTTATAAATCATTATAACCTATTGCAAAATATTATGATTTAGACTTTTTACAACGTGATGAGTTTTGCGCCTCGTTTACTTAGCAAAAAAATTTCTGTATCGCAATTGTTTTCCACATAACAATACAATGTTAGACATATAAATAAAGGTAGCGAAAAAATAATAGCCTCGTGGCATTGTGAGAATTAAATCTAGCCATTTCTATTTCAAGCAAAAAATAATAATAAAATTAAGAAATTCTTCAGTTTCTAGTTAGGAAAAAATTAATATTTATATTCTATATTATAAAAAAAGGGAAATTACGAAACCATTTGAAGAAATAAAACGTATTGGTATTAACAGAACAATATTGAAGTAGGTGAGGATATGGCATATACCATTTACATAGTATTAACGAAGACAGGTACATTATTATCGAAAGCGATAGGAATGTATACTGGAAAAGAGATGAATCATGCATCAATCGCCTTTGACGCAGGTCTCTTTGATATGTACAGTTTTGGACGTAGACAGCTAAATAATCCTTTAAGCGGTGGCTTTTTACGTGAAGATGCTGAATCGGGCCTTTTTGAAACGGCTGATTGTGTCATTTATCGCTGTCGAGTTTCTACTTACCAATACTTAGAGATGGAAAAAATCGTCCATTATATGTATTGCAATCGCGAGCGTTATAAATACAATTTTATCGGGCTTTTTGGCGTGATGATGCAAAGAGAAGTGCGCAGAGAACGCGCCTATTTCTGTTCACAGTTTGTCGCGACACTTTTAAAAATAGGTGGCTTAAAAATCTATCAAAATCCAGCGCTTATGACGCCTGACTGTATTGCACAATTACCTTATTTAGAGCAAATCTTCGCTGGAAAACTCGCCCATTATTTACAAGATGTACGACAACCAGCTATGTTGTATGGGTAAAAGACCCTTATTGTACGTGTTTGTCATTTTTCTGATATAATAATTGACTAGTAGAAGAGATGAGGTGAGAAACGTGCAAATTATTGTAGTGGAAGGTGTCTCATATGCTTGGTTACAACAGTTACAAAAATTGCATGCCCATGTTTTTGATGGTGCGCACCTTAAGCTAGAAAAACTTGAAGCCAAAAAAGATTTATTGTGTATATTTGCCGTAGAGAACGATGAAATGGTAGGATTTAAATTGGGCTACCCTCAACCTGATGGCGTTTTTTATAGTTGGTTAGGGGGAGTCAAGGAAACGATGCGAGGTCGAGGAATTGCAAGTCAGTTGATGATACAGCAACATGAAAAAGTGCAACAACTTGGCTATCAGAAAGTGCGTACATATGGTAGAAACGAGCGCAAAGCGATGCTCATTACAAACATTAAACATGGATTTGACGTGACTTCTACTTTTGTCGATAAAAAAGGGCGTCATAAAATCGTGTTTGAAAAATTATTGAATTGAGGAACTGATGATGAAAGCATATTTAGCAAACGGGTTATTTTCTTTAGGAGATCGTTTAGTCAACGAACGATTAGCAGCAGCTATTCGACAAGCAGTACCAAATATTGAATTATATGTACCGCAGGAGAACGATGCTATTAACGATAAATCAGCATATGCAGATAGTTTAGCTATTGCACAGGCTGATTTAGAGATGTTACAAAAAAGCGATGTCTTAGTCGCTGTATTAGATGGTGTTGAGATTGATTCCGGTGTGGCGGCTGAAATTGGGGCTTTTTCGATGCTTAATCGCCCTATTATCGGGGTGTTTACAGACGTGCGTCAACAAGGTCGTGAAAATATGATGAAAATTGAAGCACTTATTCGTGATGGTATAGAAAATCAATTTGTCTACCGCAATTTATTTGTCATTGGTTTAATTAAGCGCAATGGTGTCATTACTACCTCTATTAATGATGCGGTATTAGCGGTGCAAGAATTACAACCATAAGGATACTGGCCAATGCTTTTATCAACAACGGAGGTTGTTGCAGGAAAAGTAATTGACAAAACATGAGGTTTAGAAAAGGGCAATTTGCGTCCAATCTAGAAATATTGGCCGCGAAATGATGGCAGGGCTTCGAAATATTGTTGGGGCCGAAATGAAAGAATATGCTAAAAATACTTGTTCGTTCAAGAATAATTGCTACTCACGCGATGCAAGAAGAGGCGCAACGCCTTAGTGCAGATGCCATTGTGGCAATTCAATTTTCGACATCATCTGTGATGGATGATACATCCGAAGTATTAGCGTATGGTACAACAGTAAAAATAAAAGCATAACTTGAACAGAGGACTTCAGTTTGAATGAATTGAAGTCCTTTTAATTTTAAAATTATTGATAATACTAACAAAAAAATGGGTTGTCCGACAGTACGGAAATTTAATAGTAAAAATAGTATTGAACTAATTATCCCAAATATATAGAAAATTCATAGTTAAAAGGACTAATAATGTCCATCTCGTTTTGTATAATAAGAGGGTAACTACGTAGAAAGAGTGGGATTTATGGTGGATTCACAACAAAATAAAGGCTATCGTGTCATTTCAATGTTTGACAGATTGATGGATGGTCAAGGAATTAGCAAAAAGCAAGAAGCATTTACACATCAGGTTGGTGAAAAAACCATACAACGCGACTTAGATCAAATTCGAGCGTATATTGAAAAAGCTAAATTAGATTGTCATTTAGAATATGTGCGAACAGAAAAAGTGTACAAGCTGACGAAAACAGGAAACAATGTTTTATCAAAAGAACAAGTATTGGCTATTGTTAAAATACTTATCGAATCAAGGGCACTTTTAAAATCAGAAATGAGCGACATTATCGATAAGCTTATTTCCATTGTTGCAGCGGATAAACAAGAGTTTATTCATAATATTATTTTAAATGAAAAGCATTTGTACGTTGATTTAAATCATAAAAAATCTCTTTTACATTTAATTTGGGCCATTTCAGAGGCCATTCAAAAGAAAAAAATTATTAAAATTGATTACTTACGTGAGGGAGAAACAATTCCTGCACAAAAAATATTAAAACCGCTCGGTGTTATTTTCTCCGAATATTATTTTTATTTAATTGCTTATGATAATAAACATGAGAAGGACTTACCGATTGTTTATCGAATTGATCGCATCCAGCATTTTTTGGAGCTAGATAAGAAGTTTCAAATCCCATACTCAGAACGCTTCCAAGAAGGTGAATTTCGTAAACGTATTCAATTTATGGATGCGGGTGAGCTTATACATATTAAATTTATTTTTAAAGGGCACTCATCTCAAGCGGTTTTAGATCGCTTGCCAACAGCGAAAATATTGTCAAATAAAGCTGGAGCATGCTTGTTTGAAGCGGAAGTTTTTGGACGTGGTATTAAAATGTGGCTTCTTAGTCAAGGGGCAGATATCGAGGTGCTTGAGCCGTTGGAGCTGAGAGAAGAAATGATTGAAACAATACAAGCGATGCAGCAAAATTATCGCTATATGTAAACTGTCGAATATGACTAAAAATCTTTCCTCTTGCCGACTATAGTAAAAAGGGGGATTGCTGATGTATTCACTGTCAAACTTTAAGCTATTAGTGGAAAAACAAGCTGAAATCGATACCATTTATCAAACTTGCAATGAATTAAAAAAAACAACGGTTGCACCTAAAATCGCCTCTGAAGTTCAACAATTTTTTGCCTGTTGCATTTATCAGTTAGAACAACAAGGATTTACGGTGACGACGACATCTTCAAACTTAACAGCTCAATATAAGGAAGCATATATAAAAATCGACAAGCATTCGAAAGACTTGGAAGAATGTATTTTTATTAATTTAAATAATTATATTGAGGATCAACTATCGATTATGTTAGACATTGAGTCCAAACAATTCGATCAAATAACCTCAACTAATCTAGATGGCTTTTCAACGATTATCGAGCAAGTAAATGACAAATTAAATCATGCGAAAAACCTTCAAAGTGCCTGCCAAATGGCAAAGCTTATTTATAAAAATAATGACAATAAAATTTTCCATAGTGCGGATGACGCTGTAAACTATTATTTTAAATAACGGGGCTTTTTAAGCATACTAGGAATACTTCTAGTATGCTTTTTTAGTTGTCTGAAAAAAGGATTATGTAAGTAGTTTACAGAATACAAAGAAGGATAAGGGAGGAATGACATGTTTCCGATTATAGAGACTGATAGATTACGATTAAGAGAAATAACGGCTGAGGATGCAGGGGATGTCTTCCGCTGTTTTTCCAATGATCATGTGACACAACATTATGGGCTTGCATCGTTTACAACTGTAGCACAAGCACAAAAACTAGTAGCAAGCTTTTCTAAAAACTTTCAAGAAAAGAGAGGTATACGCTGGGGAATAGAAAGAAAAGAAGTGAAAGGACTGATTGGAACGATTGGCTTTAATGCTTGGTCACCGCTTCATAAGCGAGCAGAAATCGGCTATGAATTACATCCGGACTACTGGCGAAAGGGCTATGCCAAGGAAGCCATTACTGAAGTGTTGTCTTTTGGCTTTAACAATTTGGCACTTCACCGTATTGGGGCGATTGTTTTTATCGATAATGAAGCATCCAATCAATTACTAATGAAACTTGGCTTTCACAAAGAAGGTATTTTAAAAGATTATATGTATCAACAGGGAAAAGCGTATGATACGTACGTCTATGCCAAATTTAAAGAATAATGGCCACGAGCCCACAGTTAATTTCTAATGAGTGAGGGCTCATGACTTCTCGTATGCAATTAGTCTTTCGTCATTGCGACAAGAAAATGATCTCGATCTGCTTCTTGTTGCATTTTACTATCGACTAACATTGCACCATACTTCACATTTGTCATTTCAGGATCTACTAAAAATTGAACATTTATTTTCGCAGTTTTATTGTTTATAGGACAATTTCCTTCGAATTCAACAACGTCTTGTCCTTTTTGAGTCTGAAAGTAAACCCAATAAGGATTTTGGCAAGCTGAAGAAAATGCCGTTTCTAATGACTTGTTACTATTTTCAATTGAATAATTTTTAACATATGTAATATATTCATTGTCTGTTATATCTTTTTGTGGACCGTAAAAATACCAAAACACCCCTATAATGCCGATTGGTATAATCCATAAAATATTCCGCTTACTTAATTTCCCCATAACCCATCCCCCTTTATATCCATATTTTATCATCTTCATACAGCAATTTGCTAGCTCAATATAATATTTTCTAGTTTAACCTTTTTTCTTCTATATCCGCACAGCAACTCAAGAAAAAATATAGATGGAATTCCTCATACCATGACATTAGAAATTTTAAACTGATTAAAGTAAAATAGTGGTATGGTATGCCACCAACACTCAACGAATGTCGTTTAGTTGAGTTTACGTTTATCTAAATTTTTTAAAGAAGATGTGATAATAATGGGGAAAATCGCTATATTGGCTGAAAAACCGTCGCAAGCCAGAGCGTATGCAGAAGCATTTAAAATTAAACATAAAGAGAAAACATTTATAGAGTTAGAACCATGTTCAACATTCCCAGATGGCGCAATCATTAGTTGGGGGATTGGTCATCTCGTCGAATTGAAGGAACCAAAGGAGTATAAAAAAGAATGGGACAAGTGGTCATTAGATTCGCTGCCGATTATTTTAGATAAGTACGAAGATAAAGTCGTTCGGAATATGTACACGCAGTTTAATGCGATTAAAAAAATATTCCACGATCCTCAAGTGACGATGATTTATAATGGGTGCGACGCGGAGCGCGAAGGATCGAATATATTTTATTCCATTTATAAAATGACAAAAGTACATAAGCCTGTAAAACGTTTATGGATTAACTCTTTAGAGGTCGATGAAATTCGTAAAGGCTTTCAAAATATGCAAAGCAATGAGCGTGATTTGCTGATGTATCAAGAAGCAAAAACACGTCAAATTAGTGACTGGCTCGTCGGGATGAACTGCAGCCGATTATATACATTGTTATTGCAGAAGAAGGGCTTCAAAGGCAGTATTTCCATTGGGCGCGTACAATCGCCAACCGTCTATTTAATTTATAAAAGATGGCAAGAAATCGGGCATTTTCAACCCGAAAATTTTTACGAACTCGAAGGTCTCTTTAAAGCCCAAAATGGTATGTATAAAGGGAAAGCGAAAATAAAAGCCAAAGTGAGGGCGGAAGTTGAGCAGTTATTGCAGCAACACGCTATTTTGCCAATCGATAGTGGTCAAATTACGTCTGTAACAAATAAGACGAAGCGCATTCAACCACCAAAATTACATGCGTTATCGACATTGCAAGCAACAGCCAATAAACGCTGGAAATACAGTCCTGCTCATGTGTTAAAACTGACACAGTCGTTATATGAGAAAAAGCTCGTATCTTATCCACGTACCGATTCCCAACTCATTACGCATAATGAATTCGATTATTTACAAGAATCTTTGCAAAAATACCAGCAGCTTATCGGACAGTCATTTTCGCCCGTTTTAAGAGGTCAACATAAACGCTATGTCGACAGCTCAAATGTTGGTGAGCACTATGCCATTATCCCAACGAAAAAGATACCGACAGCAAAAGCACTACAATCGATGGCTACAGATGAACGAAATATTTATTTTGAAATTGTCAATACAACACTTGCGATGTTTCATCACGATTATGAATATGATGAGAAAACAATTATCACAAATGTCAAAAACTTAGAATTTAAATCAGTTGGGAAAACAGAGCTTGTAAAAGGTTGGAAAGTACTTTTTGCAAGCGATAAAGCGTCTCAAAATCGCGAGGAGGTACTTCCTGTCGTATCCCAAGGTGAAATCGTGCAAAGTAAGGTCGAGATTACGGAAGGGACAACAACACCTCCTAAGCCCTATACAGAAGGGCAGTTAATTACGATGATGAAAACATGTGGTAAGGCAGTTGAAGATGAAAATGAAATCGAAATATTAAATTCAGTAGAGGGTATTGGCACGGAGGCTACACGAAGTGGCATTATCGAGACGATTAAAAAACATGGTTTTATTGAGGTCAAGAAAAATATCGTCAGCATCACACCGAAAGGCGAACTGTTGTGCAAAGCAATTGAAGGAACATTACTTTCAAGTCCCTCAATGACGGCTAAATGGGAAATCTATTTAAAAAAAATAGGTCGTGGTGAAGGGTCCGCCAAACATTTTATCGATCATATAGGCAAGTTTATTCAACAGCTAATGGCTGAAGTGCCGAACAAAATTAATACATTAACAATTGAAGCAGAGCAGTTTACAAAGCCTGTCGCAAAGGATATTGTAACGTGCCCAACATGCAACGTCGGGAAAATCGGCTTGCGCAAAAATTTTTATGGTTGCTCGGACTATAAAAATGGCTGTAAACAAACATTCCCTGAAAGATTGCTAGGGAGAAAACTTTCTGAAAAAAATATTAGAGATTTATGTAATAATGGCAAAACGGCAGAAATAAAAGGATTCAAAGCAAAAAGTGGTAAACAATTTAGTGCTGCCTTGCGTTTAGTAGAAGGAAAAATTGAGTTTGTTTTTAATAACAGTAAGGAAAACGCCAAATAAATGAAATGCGAAATATTTGACAAAAAAATTCATTTATGCTATAATTTACAGTTATAAAAATAGATGATAGAATAAGATTCTCCTGGCCAGGGGAATCTTTTTTTATTGGAGTGGTTTACTGTGAAAAATAATGAATCAAGTCTAACTTCACTCGTATCAGCATTTAGCCGAGCGTATCATGCCAAAGAAGATCGTCCTCTTATTTTTAATGATTATGTAGCGCAAAATTTTCTATTACCTGAAGAATATCAAGCAATTGCTACTAATATGACAAATGGTATTGCATTTTTTAGCCCTAAAATGGCTGAACAACTAAAAGACGACCGGAACGCAATCTTAAAGTGGGTTACTCAAATTCAACTGTCACCAACACCTCTTGCAAGAGCGGCTTATACAGAAAAGGTTGTGCTGCGTGAATGCCAGCTTGGTGCTGAGCAATACGTTATTTTAGGTGCAGGGTTAGATACGTTTGCTTGGCGCCACGCTGCCCTGACAAATGTCACTATATTTGAAGTCGATCATCCGTCCACACAAGCTTTTAAGCGAGCACGCTTACGGCATGCGGGCATTGACAATTCACCTCATGTTAAATTTATTGCAATGGATTTTACGAAAGAACTGTCGCTAGATAAGCTCGTTGCTGCAGGATTTGATTTATCGAAGAAAACGGTCTTCAGCATGCTTGGCGTCACATATTATTTAACAAAAGAAATATTTCAGCAGTTAATCATGCTACTTTTTCAAGATTTACCGAAGGGTAGTTCCATTATTTTCGATATTGCAGATGAACAATTATTTACGAAAGCAGGCATTTTCAATCGTGTACAAAACATGGTACAGATGGCTCGTGCTGCTGGCGAACAGATGGTGTACGCTTCTTCGATAAGTGACTTAGAAAAATTACTTGCGAACGAACACCTATTAATCTATGAACATTTATCACCACAAGCTATTCAAAATCAGTTTTTCGCCAATCGAACTGATGATTTACAAGCGTTTGAAACAATTCATTATATACATGCTGTTAAAAACGAATGGTAATGGCCGTTACTGTCATGCCCCGAATGAAAACGTTTCCTCCTTTATATAGAAGATTAATAATATATCGAACAATGCCATCCATATAAGGGTGGCATTTTCGATGGTTACAGACAATTTAACTAAATAGCACAGACAGTATGATTTTTGCCGCATATTATAATGGAAGAAAGCGCTCTCATTATTGTATAAAAGAAAACAGGGATAGCATGTAGCTCAAGGGATGAGACTGTTTCTTGACAATTGCTGAGGAAGACGAGCCAACGTGGCATTTTATCCGCAATAAAACCCACTTTGTAGCAAGCTCATTTAAGCTAGTTCAAGCGAAAATTTTTATGATTATGTAACATATACGAAAAAAATTTATAAAAACCTTAACTATTTGCTATGAAATCCGTATAATAAATCAAACAGTGCGAAAATTGTCCATTTTTCTCTCGGTAAATTGCGTGAATTTTTTAAATTGTATTGACGTAGAGAACGATAATTTGTACACTGTGTACATTCAATTGTTTTTTGGAGGAATACATTATTTTAAAAGGTTAGGATTTGATAGATATGATCGTATGTAAATTTGGTGGAACGTCTGTAGCAAGTGCAGAACAAATTCAAAAAGTCGCAAACATTGTAAAATCTAATCCGGCACGCAAAATCGTAGCCGTTTCAGCACCAGGGAAACGTTGTGCTGATGATATAAAAGTAACTGATTTACTCATTGCTTTAGCCAACGCAGCAATTCAAAAAGAAAATACAGAAGAAAAAGTCCAGACCGTAGTGAATCGTTACAAGTCTATTGCGGACGGCTTACAGCTGGATCATACGATTTGTGACGTGATTGCTGAAGACTTACGTCATCGTGTGCTTGGAGATACTTCTAACGAAGAATTATTTATGGATAGCTTAAAAGCAGCTGGAGAAGATAACAACGCCAAGCTTATCGCAGCCTATTTTAACTCTATCGGTATGCCAGCACGTTATGTAAGTCCGAAAGAAGGGTTGGTTGTGAATGATCTACCTGAGCGTACGTTCGCCTTACCTGAAGCTTATACAAATTTAGCGCCTTTAAAAGATACAAAAGAAATTATTGTTTTCCCAGGTTTCTTCGGTTACACTAAAGCGGGCATATTGCGTACGTTTGATCGCGGTGGCTCCGATATTACAGGCTCTATTTTAGCAGCAGCTGTGGAAGCGGAGCTTTATGAAAACTTTACGGATGTAGATTGTGTATTTTCTGCAAATCCGAAAGTTGTCAATGATCCTGTTGAAATTAAAGAAATTACGTATCGCGAAATGCGCGAATTATCCTATGCGGGCTTTTCTGTTTTCCACGATGAAGCATTAATGCCTGTTTATAAGATTGGGGTGCCAGTTAACATAAAAAATACAAATAATCCATCAGCCCCAGGTACACGCATCGTACCGAGTCGTCCTGCTACAGGTCGTCCGGTAACAGGTATCTCGGCAGATAGTGGCTTTTCAACGTTATATGTGTCTAAGTATTTAATGAACCGCGAAGTAGGTTTCGGTCGTAAACTTCTACAAATTTTAGAAGACGAAAACATTTCCTACGAACATACACCTTCTGGTTTAGATGATATTTCGGTTATTATGCGATCAAATCAGCTAACACCGGAAAATGAAGCACGTATTTTGGCGCGTGTGAAAGAAGAATTGCAAGCAGATGATGTTCAAATGCGTCATGGTTTCTCAATGATTGTGATTGTAGGGGAAGGTATGCGTAATAACACAGGTCTTGCAGCGCGTGCAGCTACAGCTATTTCGAAAACTGGAGCTAATATTGAAATGATTAACCAAGGTTCATCTGAAGTCAGTCTTGTATTTGGTGTATTACAAGAATATGAAAACCGAATTTTACAAGCGTTATATGGTGAGTTTTTTGCACAAGTGCAAGCATAATTGGACAAAAATACGATAATTTTGAACGAAGCATTTATAAAATTATCTGACAATAAAAAAGAGCTGTCCCAAGAAGCTATCGTTGCATAGCTAATGAGGCAGCTTTTTCATTTTTCGTGTGACTTTCACATTGGATGATTTTACAGTATTCTATCAAACAATAAGGAATAAAGTTTTCTTTTAGCCAGTAATGCTGTAAAATCAAGTGCGTACATAGATAAGGAGGGCATTCGCTTGAAAAGTTTTTCAATGGGTATGATTTTGTCTGTTATCGGGATATTATTTGTCTGTTTAACAATTATGGATATTTTACCTGCATCGACGAAATCAATGAAAGTAGTTTATGTTGGAATCGGTTGGGTCTTTATTATTGCCGGCTCTATTATTCGATTTAAAAATTTAAAGCAAAAGCAATAACAAAATATCAAGAAAATGAATGTTGCAAACGTCAAAGTTATGATACAATTTTAAAGAAAATAGTTCATTTCATGAGATGAAATTGTTTTTGTATACTATACAAAAAATTCAGAAGGTTCAAATTTGCAGTGTATTCATAATTAAAGCGTGAACAGTACAAATTCTTCTTCGTAAGAATTTGTTTTTTTATTTGCCTAAGCAAAAGAGTGTGATGACTTACAAAATAGGAGGTGAGTAGATGGCTGTTGTGCGAAAAGAAGATATAAAAATAGTAGAGCAATATGTTGTGATGGAAACCGCTACGCCGATGAAAGTTGTCTCGTCCGCAATGCATAATCCCGGCTTTGGCTATTATACACATTTGTTAAATCGTTCTGTGCCAAAATCTTACGATGAACGACAACCCCATCAAGAGCTACAACGTTTTTTACAGGCAGAGGGCTATCCTATTAATCAAACGGTGGCGATGATGACAGCGGTATATGCACGTTTTGCAACAATACGAGAATTTACATATGAAGGGATTCACCTTGTCGTGATGATTACAGCTGGATTAGGCAATGCTGTCGATATTACGCGTGCATTTCATCGACAAGAACAGTATTACGCAGGAACAATTAATACTTGGGTACTAATCAATGGGAAATTATCGGATGAGGCATTGTTTCAGGCCATGATTTCAACGACAGAGGCAAAGGTCAAGGCACTGATAGATGAAAACATCACTGATCCTACAACAGATACGCTGGCAACAGGAACGTCCACCGATAGTTTACTTATAGCATCGACGGAAGAGGGGGATTTCCATCAATACGCGGGCCCTATCACGATGTTAGGAAAAATCATCGGTCATGGGGTATACGAAACGATGCGAGAGGCTATTCAAAAGTATAAAAAAGAGAAAGAGGCGAATCCACTATGATTGCATTAGTTATTGCCTGTATCATCGGTCTACTTTTTGATTTACTCGTCGGGGACCCTCCCAAAATGCCTCATCCAGTACGTTGGATTGGGAAGCTTATTCAAGCGCAAACCGCGTTGTGGAATAAAGGTAAGATGCGAAAGTTTCGCGGCATGGTTATGGCGCTTGCTGTCGTTGGTACGACAATGTTCGTTGTGACGGTGATTTTGATGCTTAGTTATCAAGTGAGCATAGTATTTGGTATTCTAGTAGAGGGTCTATTAATAGGCGTTGGACTGGCACAGCGTAGTTTAAAGGAAGCCGCGTTAGCTGTTTATGAGCCACTTGTAAAAGGCGATTTTAAGGAAGCGCGTGTTAAACTATCGTGGATTGTTGGACGAGATACCGACAAGCTTGATGAGGATGAAATTGTTCGAGGCGTTGTTGAAACCGTGTCTGAAAATACAAGTGATGGCGTCACGGCACCACTCTTCTATGCATTTTTATTTGGGGCAATTGGTTTGTGGGGATATAAAGCAGTAAACACATTGGATTCGATGATCGGTTATAAAAATGATAAATACAAAGATTTTGGCATGTTTGCGGCAAGACTTGATGATGTTTTAAACTTTATTCCAAGTCGTTTAACAGGGTTATTGATGGTACTTGGTACAAAAAATGAAACATCTGTGCCGCTCGGCAAACGTTTAAAGCGTTGGGCCCAAGATGCACGAAAACACCCGAGTCCGAATAGTGGTTATTTAGAAGCTGCAACAGCAGTTCAACTTGGCGTGCAACTAGGTGGGAAAAATACATATCAAGGTGTAGCATCGTATAGAGCGACAATGGGTGAAAAATATGTACCATTAACAAAAGAGCATATTGCAACATCGATTATCCATATGCGTGTTGCAACGGTGTTATTTACGCTCGTTATGTTGGCAATGGAGGTGTTTATTTTTGCAATTACCTAATCATGGAGCAAATCCACAAAACGTATACCAGCAGCTCGGCCTGAAAATACCGACGGAAGTATTCGATTTTAGTGAAAATGTTAACGCTGCAGGCCCTCCAGCATTTGTTGAAGCGCGCTGGCGTACATTTTATCCGTTAATTCAACGGTATCCAGATCCAGATGGGGAGCCCTTTTTAACAAAGGTAGTTCAATTTCATCAAATTGACAAAGAGTCAATCGTCTTAGGGAATGGAGCTTCAGAGTTATTTAGTGTGTTAGCTAGACGTTATGCAAATAAACGTGTCCTTGTTGTACATCCAACATTTTCTGAATACGAACGGACATTGAAGGCAGCTGGGGCGAATGTAATGTCAATCGTAGTAGAGGATTTTATTGACTATACATTACCGATGGCGCTACTTTATCAAGAAATGGTCAATGCTGACGCCTTATATATTTGCACACCTAATAATCCAACAGGTGTTTTACCGAAAAAAGAGGAATTGCTACGCTTAATCGCTTATGGAGCAGAAGTGAATTGTGAGCTTGTTTTTGATGAAGCATTTATTGATTGGGTAAGTGAAGCGCATTCTTTAATAAGCTATGTCGCCAATAATGCACATGTCATTGTCGTGCGATCTATGACGAAAATGTATGCCATACCTGGGTTAAGACTAGGGTATTTAATCGCGAACAAAGCGATAGTTCGTGACTTAAAAGCCATGCTGTCACATTGGAATCTCAATGCATTTGCCCTCGTTATTGGTGCAGGCTGTTTAGATGAGCATGAATACTGTCAACAGGCCATTAGCTATGCAATGCAGCAAAGACAATGGCTCCAGCAATTTTTACGAGAAAATGGATGTCGGGTTACCAATAGTGTTACCAATTATGTTTGTTTTTCATTGCCAAGCAATCAACATGCAGATACATTTTTTAGCTATTGCTTAGCGGAGGGCATTGTCTTACGCCATACAAAAAACTTTTTGGGATTAAATGGTGAGTGGTTCCGTATCGGGATTAAAGATGTAGGGGCGATGACTTATTTAGAAAATTGTTTACAGGCATGGTTCAAAGCAAATAAGGGGTGAGGAATGTGACAATTTTTTATCTAGTTCGACATGGGGAAACAGTATGGAATAAAGAGCATCGATTACAAGGATGGCTAGACTCGCCTCTATCAGAAAAAGGCGTTTTACATGCCAAAAAACTTGCGGAACATTTAAAAACCATTCCGTTTACGGCCGCCTACTGTAGCTCAAGTGGTCGTGCGCAAGAAACGATGCGCTATTTGACAGCTGGTCGTCAACTTACAATACAACAAGAGGATGATTTACGTGAGATTAATTTAGGTGATTGGCAAGGAAAAACGGTGGAAGAGATACTAGCAAAAAATCGTTTGGACTATGAATTGTATACGAATTATCCAGCGCAATTTATCGCAACACATACTGAAAGTTTTGGTGCTGTGACGGAACGGGCGATGTACACGTTAAAAAATATTGCGCAAAAATATCCACATGACCACGTGCTAATTGTGTCCCATGCAGTAACAATTAAATGCATCCTCAACGCAATATTAGGTCGTGCAATTGATCAGCTGTGGACAGCACCTTATATTGAAGGGACGAGTGTGACCATTATAGAGCGATTAAATGAAAGTTGGCATGTAAAAGAAATTGGGAGCACGCCACATTTACAATAGAGAGGTGACAACAGTGCCGCTAATTTTTATTACAGGTGGTGTCCGCAGTGGAAAGTCTCACTTTGCTGAAAAAGAAGCTGTTTGGCATTATCAACACAACAATTTCAAAGAAAAACGATTAGTTTATATTGCTTCAGGTGTTGCAATGGACGCTGAAATGGACAAACGTATAGCAAGGCACAAAGCTGATCGACAAAAACAAGCGATGGCTTGGCATACAATGGAAGCACCTTATCGAATTGAAGAGGCTTTCAAGAAAGTAGAAGATGGCGATGTGGTGCTTTGGGATTGTGTGACGACATGGCTGACGAATGCTTTTTATGAAGGGTTTGACAAGGGAACACCATGTGTGGAAACGCCTGGTTGTCTAGAGCAAAAGCTAGGAATGATGAAAAGCGCAGTGCAGACGTTACTTGACAAAAAGGTGACGCTTTTTGTCGTGTCCAATGAACTTTTTGATGAACCTCCTTATAACAATGGAGAAGTGGAATTGTATCGACAATTGCTCGGCCAATTACATCAATGGTTCGTGTCCGTTGCATACGAGGCATACGAAATAAATTATGGTATCGTAAAGAAGTGGAAATAGAAAAGAAAAAGAAGGAAGGCAAGCCGATGAAAACGATATGGCATAGTGTATTGCTGGCAATTCAATTTTTTACAGTTTTGCCTGTACATAAAGAAATTCCGTTATCAAAGAGTACGATTACTGGGATGTTCGCTTTTTTACCTTGGATAGGGGCATTAATGGGAGCAATTGTTGCCAGTTCTATCGCTTGTTTAACAACATGGACTTCGAGCAGTGACATGCTAGTAGCATTTGTCGTTGTTGGATTATTTGCGTTATTTACAGGGGGCTTGCATCTGGACGGTTTTATCGATATGGGAGATGCTTATTTTTCATATCGGGATCGTGAAAAGCGTCTTGAAATTTTAGATGATCCGCGTGTAGGTGCATTTGGCGTCATGGCTGTATTATTTTTAGTGTTAGGAAAATTCGTTGTGCTACATGAGCTTTTAGTGCAGGAAAAGCTATCGTTATGGATGCTCGTTTTTATTCCATTACTGACACGGGTAGGAATGAGCTTTTATTTTCTATCTTTAAAGTGTTCTAAGGAAAAAGGGCTTGCCTATTTTTTTAAAACGCATATCAACCATCGCGCATTGACTAGCTTCATGGTGATAACGCTAGTAGTTGCTTGTTGTAGTGTCATGTTTGTGACAGGTTTGTCAATGTTACCTTTTGTATTGCTAGCTGTTTTAATTGTCGCATTTGTCTTGTTTCGCCAATTTACATTACGCAATTTTGGCGGTGTATCCGGTGATTTACTCGGTGCATCAATTGAGGGAATGGAGGTTGTGCTATGGGTGACATTGTTACTGTGCGCTTAATAAGACATGCACCTACGCAAGAGAACATGGAAAAGCGTTATATTGGTTGGACGGATTCTCCATTAGCACAAATAGCAACGCTTCCTGTTATCGATAACGCTGTCCAGAAAGTGTACGGCAGTGATTTACTGCGCTGTCAACAAACAGCGAGTCGCTATTTTCCTCATGCTCGCTATATAGCAGATGCAAGATTTCGAGAGTCTCATTTCGGTGACTTTGAATGTAAAACATATGATGAATTAAAAGCAGATATTCGCTATCGAAAATGGCTAGATGACCCGATAAGCACATCACCGCCAAACGGTGAGCATTTTGATGTGTTTTGCAAGCGCGTCATTACAGGTTTTTCAGCATTACCAAAAGATGAAGACGATTACTATCTTGTTGTGCATGGGGGCGTTGTACGCGCATTACTTGTCGCTTTTGCACCACAGCAAAAGCCATTCTGGTCGTATCAAGTACCGCATGATCGGATGTTTACGTTAACGTTTGCCAAAGCGGCTTGGAAGGAGGGAGCGAGATGCATGTCTTTATCGGAGGCGCCTATAACGGAAAAACCGCCTATGTAACGCAAATGCTGGCTGAGCAGCAGGTGGCCGTGATGGATGGCGTCTTAGCTGACGTTGTTCCTAACTGTGATGCCCTTCTTATTAAAAATTTAGAACAATGGCTTTTAACACAAAATCTTGAGGACGATGATAAGCTTATTCAGCAAGTGTTAAAAAGGCTTCAAACGTTTGAAGAAACCTGTTCGTTGTATATTATTGTCACCGATATGGGGCGCGGTGTTGTGCCAATGGAAAAACAAGCACGGCTGTTGCGAGACACTTGTGGTCGCTTGTATCAAGCGTTATTTGCAGAAGCACAGCGAGTCGAGCGCATTTGGTATGGCATCGCTGAGCGCATCAAATAAATGTCAAAGCTTCGTTAAGTATAGGCTATTTATTTCTAGAAAAGAGGGAATGGAATGAATCGACAAAAATTAATGACTTTAACTTTAACTGCCATGGTTGCCGCGATTTGTGCCATTGGCGCAGTAATCAAAATCCCATCGTTTGTTTCGACGGCCGCACTGGACTCTGCACCTGCATTTATCGGCGTCGTGTTCTTATCACCTATGTTAGCGGGAGTTGCAGGGCTGATTGGGCATTTTATTACCGCATTAACTTCTGGTTTTCCTTATGGGCCTTTGCATATTATTATTGCTGTTGAAATGTTTATTGTCGTATGGATTTTTGCTGTGATGCATAAAAAAGGTCTGCACTTTTGGAAATGGCCGGTCGCGCTTGTGTTAAATGGTGTCGTAGCACCGCTGCCATTTTATTTCATCATTAGTCCAGCGTTTTTCTGGGCATCATTGCCAGGCATTTTTATGGCAACGGTCATCAACCTTATCATTGTCGCAGTTGTGATGCCCGTACTGTCAAAAGTATTTGTGCGTAAGGCAGGTCGAGCGAATTGAGAAATGCCGTAAAAATAGGACACTTCATTGCCACTACCGACAATGCGGCTGCCATTGGTGAAAAGCCGCAAGATGTTGTGTTTGCATCGGATACATTAACCGCTTATTTAACGGCGCGTGTTACTTTTTTAGAACAGCTTGCAGCTAATGCCATACCGAAGCACATATTATTAGCTAATTTTTCAGGAGATGCTTCATGGTCGCGCTATGTTGCAGGACTTGAGCAAGTTTTTGAAGAAGTAGGGCTGCATTGTCCACCTGTAACCGGTAGTTCAGAATCCAATATGCCGACTTTGCAATCGGGCTTATCTGTGACAATGTTAGGTGAAATGCAACACAGGACATCATTTGAACGTGAAAAACTAAGCTGGTACACATATGGTGTGCCACTCGTTGGGCAAGAAGTGCTTGAACAGTCTGCAGATGTCGCCCAACTTCAGCCCATTTATCGTGCGTGGTGTGAGGAAATTGTACAACAAGTTTGGCCAGTAGGATCGCAAGGACTGCAAGCAGAATTTTCACGACTTTTTGGTCAACAACCGCTAAAAAGTTCGTTGGATGTGGAAAAATCAGCAGGACCTTGTGCGGTTATAGTACTCGGAATTAATCCGCAAAAAGAGCATTTTGCACAAAAATATTTTACGCGAAATTTTGAGAAACTGTGTAAAACTGCATTGGAATAGGGCTTGATTCGAGTAAAAATTCGTTTTTGAAAATTACAAGGGACAAAACGCCTATTGAAACAAGAAACACAATATGTTAGATTGGTTTAGAGATTGAAACACAATATATAGTATGTTGGACAAGCGGTACCAGTATGGTTTAAAAGGGAATTCGGAAATAGAGACATCTAAAGCCGAAGCTGTCCCCGCAACTGTAAATGCTGACAAATAATGATATTGCCACTGTGAAATAACGGGAAGGCCATTATTTGAATGAAGCATGAGCCAGGAGACCTGCCGAGTTGTTCAAAACAGCAACACATCTTCGGGGATTGAGAAGTGGAAGCGAGAGACTTGTCCACTTTGATGTGTCCATGTCCTTCATTTCCATTTCCGATTTTACAGCGATTACGCAGCCGAACTATGGTGTGTGTAATCGCTTTTTTGATGTGTTGGCTGTGAGAAAGGGAGAGAATGAATAGATGACAATGCAAATTGAACAGCAAATGGCTAAGTTAAAGAAAAGTTACACGGAGGATGAGCTTGAAAGCTTTGTAAGATTATCGGATCGTTGGCTACGAAAAAATGAAGAGGCAACGTTTGAAGCTTGGGCAGATGCGATGATTTTACAAACGCTTAGTCTGATTGATGAAGAAGAACCGTATTGGACATTTGTCGCCGCGCAAATTTACTTAGAAAAATTATATAGTCAATTTGCTACAAGCCGTGGTGTTGCGAAGGAAGACGTTTATAAAGTATTTCCGGAACAACTTGCTCGCTATACAGAGGCAGGTCTTTATCACGAATGTTTAACGACAAAGTATAGTGAACAAGAGCTAGTGGAACTTGCATCCTACCTTGAACAGAGCCGTGATGAGCTATTTACTTACATCGGTTTAAAAACATTAATGGATCGCTATGTTGTCCGTGATTACACGAAAGCACCAGTGGAATTACCGCAGGAACGTTGGATGGTCATTGCCATGACATTGATGCAAGATGAAACGGAAAATCGCTTGGAAAAAGTTCGTGAATCTTACTGGGCAATGAGTAATTTATATATGACGGTAGCAACGCCGACATTATCTAATGCCGGGAAAACACATGGTCAGCTTTCTAGTTGCTTTATTGATACAGTGGATGATAGTTTACAAAGTATTTATGACACAAATACCGATGTTGCTACATTATCAAAATATGGTGGCGGTATCGGCGTCTATATGGGCAAAATCCGCAGTCGTGGCTCTTCAATTAAAGGCTTTAAAGGTGCGTCAAGTGGTGTGCTGCCATGGATCAAACAACTGAATAATACAGCTGTTTCGGTTGATCAGCTTGGACAACGTCAAGGGGCTATCGCTGTCTATTTGGATGTTTGGCATAAGGATGTCTTTACGTTTTTAGATTTACGCTTAAATAATGGGGACGAGCGCTTACGTGCACATGATATTTTCACAGGCCTATGTTTACCGGATATCTTTATGGAAGCGGTCGAAGCTCGTGGAGATTGGCATTTATTTGATCCACATGAAGTACGAGAGGTAATGGGCTTCTCACTAGAGGATTTTTATGATGAGCAAAAAGGACAAGGCTCTTTCCGTGAAAAATATGCAGCATGTATTGCCAATCCGCTATTAAGTCGTGAAGTTGTACAAGCAATCGATATTATGAAGCGTATTATGCGTTCACAGTTGGAAACAGGTGTACCATTTATGTTCTACCGCGATGAAGTAAACCGCATGAATCCAAATAAGCACGAAGGCATGATTTATAGTTCTAATTTATGTACGGAAATTTTCCAAAACATGTCGCCAACGCAATTTGAATCGATTACGTTAGAAGATGATGTCATTGTGACGCGTCGTAAACCTGGAGACTTTGTCGTGTGTAATTTATCGTCTGTCAATTTAGGTAAGGCAGTTCCTGCTGATGTGTTAGAGCGTTTAATACCGATTCAAGTGCGCATGTTAGATAATGTCATTGCCTTAAATACTATTCCGGTGAAACAAGCAGAGCGCACAAACGCTCGCTACCGCGGTATTGGACTTGGCACGTTTGGCTGGCATCATTTACTTGCTTTAAAAGAAATTCAGTGGGAGTCAGATGAGGCCGTTGATTTTGCCGATAAATTATATGAGCAAATTGCTTATTTAACGATCCGTGCATCAAATGACCTTGCCCGTGAAAAAGGTGCTTACCCATTATTTGAGGGCTCCGATTGGCAAACAGGTGCTTATTTTGACAAGCGTAGCTATCACAGTGAACAGTGGCAAGCATTGCGTGCAGATGTTGCGAACTACGGCATGCGCAATGGCTATGTGATGGCTGTAGCTCCGAATTCATCGACATCTATTTTAGCAGGTAGCACAGCAACGATAGATCCTATTTTCCAAAAAAGTTATTCGGAAGAGAAAAAGGATTACAAAATTCCTGTGACAGTACCGGATTTATCACCCGTGACAACTTGGTATTATAAGTCTGCGTACTTTATCGATCAAAACTGGACAATTAAACAAAATGCAGCACGTGCTCGTCATATTGACCAAGGCATTTCGCTCAATTTATATGTACAAAATACGATTCAAGCAAAAGACTTACTCGCATTACATTTAAACGCTTGGGCTAGTGGTGTGAAAACGACTTATTATGTGCGCTCGACGTCTGTTGAGTTGCTAGAATGTGAGTCTTGTGCGAGCTAGGAGGAACAATAAATGACAACAATTACAAAACGAAAAATGATGGATAAGGAAGCGCCAAACCGTTCTACTGCTATTGTGAACGGGCGTTCTTCCAATATTTTAAACTGGGATGACGTGCGATTTAGTTGGGCGTACCCAAAATATAAAAAAATGCTTGGGAACTTCTGGACACCATTTGAAATTAATATGAGCAATGATGTGAAACAATTCCCTACGTTATCAAAACATGAACAAGAATCATTCCTTAAAATTATCGGTTTACTTGCGCTACTAGACAGTGTGCAAACAGATTTTGCTGGTAAAGTCGCTGACTATTTAACGGATTCAAGCCTCAATGCCTTAATGATTATATTAGCGCAGCAAGAGGTAATCCATAATCATTCATACTCTTACGTGCTATCTAGTATCGTCAATAAAGATGAGCAGGACCGTACATTTGACTTTTGGCGTACGGAGCCAGTGCTAGAGCGTCGTAATGATTTTGTGATGAAAGGCTATCAGGCATTTTCAGAGGAACCGAACGTTGAAAATATGCTAGAAGCTATTATTTACGATGTTATTTTAGAAGGGTTATTTTTCTATTCAGGATTTGCCTTTTTCTATCATTTAGCGCGCAATCAAAAAATGGTTGCTTCGTCGACGATGATTAATTATATTAATCGCGACGAACAGCTACATGTTGATTTATTTGTGAAAATTTATCAAGAACTGCTAGCAGAATATCCTGAATACGATACACCAGAATGGGCGACACGTGTGCAAGAAATTTTCCGTGAAGCTGTTCAGCTAGAAATCGATTGGGCAAATGAAGTCATCGGCGACAAGATTGAAGGACTTGATGTGGAAGATGTCCATGACTATGTTCATTTCTATGCTAACGTACGTTGTAATCAATTAGGTGTTGAGCGTCCGTTCGAGGGTTACCGCAAAAATCCTTTGAAATGGATTAAAGCATACGAAGATGTAGACCTAGGAAAAACAGACTTCTTCGAGCAACGCTCCCGCCAATACGTCAAAGTCAATGTAGAAGATAACGGCTTTGATGACTTGTAAAAAAACTTTATAAAGTGCCTGGCACCGAAACAATTTTGAAAATTGCAGGAAAGTGATTTAAAAGCGAATGAAGCCACACGAACATCACCTGCAGGCATAACACACAATATAAGCCGCAACATATCGCTCCCTAGCGATCGTTGCGGCTTATTTTGAGTGCCAGGCACGCAAACAATTCTGAAAATTTAAGGTGCATCTATACGCACAAAATATTACGTGACTCGAAAAATATTTGCCAATTGGGAATGATTTTCAGTTATAATGAATAGCGAATGTGATTTACAAGGAACGGAGACGAAACAATGCAGGCAGTTAGACAGCTAGGGCGCTATTTAGGGCCCTATAAATTTTTTACGCTTATTGCACCGCTATTAATGGTGCTGGAAGTAACAATGGATTTAATTCAGCCGACCATTATGCAACATATGATTGATACGGGCATTGCGAATGGTAACAATCCATATGTGTTAAAGATGTTTATATTTATGCTGATTAGTGCCGTTCTTGGCTTGGTTGGGGGCCTTGGTTGCTCAATCTACAGTTCCAAAGCGGCCATTCATTTTGCCTCTGATGTCCGTCAAGCATTGTATGAAAAAATGATGACGTATTCGGCAAAGGAGCGAGATGCGTTTACGACAGGGAAGCTAATTACGATTTTAACGAGTGATGTGGAAAGTATCCAACGTGCGTTTATGATGACACTGCGTATTTTTGTACGTGGTCCGCTATTATTTATTGGTGCGGTAATTATTGTTTTTGTAACCGCTCGTGAGTTATTTTCGATATTGCTCGTTATTGTGCCAATTTTAATTAGCGCAATGTTCTTTTTCACAAAGTATTCAGGTGTTTTATATCGTAAAGTACAAGAGGCAATTGACGGAGTGAATACAAAGCTACAAGAAAACTTAGCAGGCATTCGTGTCGTCAAAGCTTTTCGACGTGAAAAGCATCAAGTCGAGCAGTTTGCCGGATTGAATGACACGCTGACAAAACGCTTTATTACCGCAGAACAAATTGTAGGACTACTCGTCCCGTTTACGATGTTTATAGTAAATCTAGGCATTGTTGCTGCCCTATGGCTTGGCGCCATTAAAGTAGAAGCGGGCACAGTGCAAGTCGGTGTTATTCTCGCGTTTATTAACTATTTAACGATTATTTTAAATGGATTGATGTCTTCTAGTATGGTATTAATGCAAATTGCTCGAGCGCTTCCATCAGGTGAGCGCATTGTGGATGTGCTAAACAAAGAAGTAGCGGTGCAAGAAGCCCCACAACCGATTACATCATCCATACATGGAAACATCGACTTTGAAAATGTGCGTTATCGATATTATGAAACGTCAGAAGATGTGTTGAAAAATATTACATTTTCTGTTAAGGCTGGGCAAACAGTCGGGCTCATTGGGAAAACGGGTAGTGGTAAATCCACACTTGTGAAACTTTTACCACGCCTATTTGATCCAACGAGCGGCAATATCCTGTTAGATGGCAAGCCACTCAAGCAATATGCGTTAAGCACTTTACGAGCACATATCGGCTTTACTTCTCAAAAAGCTTTACTTTTTTCAGGCTCCATAGAGAAAAATATACGCCTTGGAAAGGAAGAAGCCACACAAGGGGAATTAAAACAAGCACTCGATGGGGCATGTGCCACTGAATTTGTTGAAAAGCTTGACCATGGGCTAGCACATGACTTATCACAAGGTGCAACCAATCTATCTGGTGGACAAAAACAGCGTTTAGCCCTAACAAGAGCATTTGTAAGACAACCAGCAATATTAGTTTTAGACGACACTACTTCTGCTCTTGATAGCGCATCTGAAAAGCATGTTCAGCAGGCAATAAATGAACATTTCCAACATACGACAACATTTATTGTCGCCTCTAAAATTACATCGATACAACAGGCAGATCTTATTTTAGTGCTAGAAGATGGCGAAATTGTTGGTCAAGGTACACATCAGCAATTATTACAAAATAACCAACCGTACCAAGCAATTTATGCTTCACAGCAAAAGGCTGGTGAACAACAATGAGTCAAAATCAACCAAAGCAAATCAATTTTGGACGCGGACCTCGAATGGGCGGGCCAGCTGAAAAGGCTAAAAACCAAAAAACGACAATATTACGTGTCTGGTACTATGTAAGACAACAAAAAGTAGGATTGTTTTTATCAATATTTTTTGTCATCGCCTCGACATTTTTAAGTTTAGCAGGACCTTATTTAATTGGACACATCGTGGATGACTATATCATGAAAAAGCAAGTCGCCGGTGCCATTCGACTCGGTCTTGTGTTAGCCTGTATTTTCACAGTAGCCTCCATCTTTACGTGGCTCCAAACGTATGTCATGATTCAAGTGGCAATGAAAACTATTCGTTCATTGCGCCTCGAATTATTTAAAAAACTGCAAACATTAACATTGAAATTTTTCGATCAACGTGCACTAGGTGATTTAATGAGCCGTGTCACGAATGATATTGATAATTTAAATACAGCATTAGCTCAGAGCGTTACACAAATCGTATCGTCTATTTTAACTGTAATCGGAGTAAGCATTGCGATGTTTTCTCTAAGCTGGCAGCTAGCGATTGTCACATTGATTATCATTCCTCTTATTGTTTATACTACGAAACAAATTGTCAAACGCAGTAGTAAAAACTATGCAGCACGTCAGCGTGATTTAGGAAAATTAAATGGCACGATTGAAGAAATGATAACTGGAGCAGAGGTCGTTACTCTTTTCGGTAAAGAGCAGCAAGCCATCGACACGTTCCGTCAACAAAATAACAACCTTCGAAATTCAGCTCAACGTGCAGAAATAACTTCAGGTTTACTAGGTCCAATCAATAACTTTATGAATAATTTAGGGCTTGCGATTGTCATTGGTACAGGGGCATTTTTAGCGGTGAAAGGGCTTGTGACCGTTGGGATTATTGCTGCATTTGTCACTTACACGCGACAATTTTTCCGTCCGCTTAATCAGCTGTCGAACTTATTAAATACGTTCCAATCAGCGATAGCTGGGGCAGAACGAGTCTTTGAAATTTTAGATGAACCAGCTGAAGTTGCAGATAAAAAACATGCGATCGAGCGTCATCATTTACAAGGAGATGTCGTATTTCAAGATGTTTCTTTCAGCTATTTACCGAATCAGCCAATACTGAAGCATATTCATTTCCATGCGAAAGCAGGAGAGACCATTGCACTCGTTGGCCCGACTGGTTCAGGAAAAACAACGATTATTAACCTACTAACCCGTTTTTATGATGTGGATGCAGGTGAAATACTAATTGATGGGCACAATATTGAGGACTACAAAATGGCAACAATTCGTGAACGGGTTGGTGTCGTGTTACAAGATACGTATTTATTCACGGGCACGATTCGTGAAAATATTCGCTTTGGCAAGCTTGATGCGACGGATGCAGAGGTCGAAGAAGCGGCCAAAATTGCCAATGCACATAATTTTATTAAGTACTTACCAGCGCAATACGATACCGCAGTACAGGCTGGGGGAGCTAATTTAAGCCAAGGGCAACGACAGCTTCTAGCGATTGCGCGTGCTATTTTAGAAAATGCCGATATTTTAATATTGGATGAAGCGACATCGAGCGTAGACACCCAAACAGAAGTCGATATTCAAAAAGGACTACAACATTTAATGCAAGGTCGCACAAGCTTTGTTATTGCACACCGCTTGAAAACAATAGAAAATGCCGATCAAATTTTAGTTATTCAACAAGGTGAAATTGTAGAGCAAGGTAACCATCAACAACTAATGCAACAACAAGGTATATACAAAAACCTTCAGCAAAAACTGCTGTTAGAAAAAGAGGAACTAAGTCAATAAAACCAAGGAAAGTTTCATGAGAAAATAATTTATTTTTTCATGAAACTTTTTCCATTATTAGTGGTCTAACAATAAATTAGTAAAAACAATGATTATTGTTTGCATTGTGTGGGGGGAGCGAGCCGATTGTTGAAAGCACAGAAAGATGCATGCTTAGCAGCAGCGATGACACAGTATGGCGATTACTTAGTGCGCGTTTGCTATACATATGTCCAAAACTGGTCAGTTGCATAAGATATTGTGCAGGATACATTTGTGAAATATTACGAAAAAATAGAGCAATTTCGTGAAGAAGCATCTGTCAAAACCTATTTATATCGCATTGCTATCAATCATTGTCATAATTATGTAGCAAGTTGGCGCTATAAAAAACTGCAAGTAATTGATTATTGGCATAAATTATCAGGCAATGAAGAGGATCCTGTTCATCATATGATTGCAAATGAGGCTGATCAACTGTTGGTTGCAGCGATTGAGAAGCTCCCAACAAAATATAAGGATGTCATTTTATTATTCCATTTTGCAGAATTATCGTTAAATGAAGTTGCTGAAACGTTAAAGCTCAAACAAAATACAGTCAAAACAAGGTTAAGAAGGGCACGTCAACATATTGGTGTGACATTACAGGAGGAGGGGTTTGACTATGGATCCAATTCGTAACGCCATCAATACTGTCTATAATGTGGGGAAATTTTCGCAAGACAATCAAGACAAAACGTTGCAAAAGATTCATCAACAAAAAAAACGCCCCTTAATGCCTGTTTTCTTAACGATATGTGTAACGGGCTGCTTGTTCATCGGACTTAATATGCTGTTATTTACGAAGGAATACCAATCACCGGAAACGCCAACTATCACTGGTGCTGAACACTATCCTGAAAAATCCGGTAAAATAAATGACTATTCCATTTTACTGAACGATCCCTGGATGATGGCGGGGCTAGTAACGATTGCACTTTTATGTTGTTTTGGGTTATATGCGCTCCGCAACAAGTCGCTATGGTGGCTTTTACTAAGTGCCATCATTATTTTTGCCATTGTTGGCAATATGTCTGAACGTATTGGCTACCGCTATTATGCAACAAATGAGGCGGATATTGTTGATGTCATAAAATCAGATGTATGGCCAATAGGAAATACCGATAATTTACGATTAGTGGATACGATAACTATCGACCAATATCGTTTAAGTTATTTTGATACATCAACTATGCAAGGCATTGCTTTTTTTAAGCATGATGGAAAAGGCTATAAATTGATCCATAGTTTATTAAGCCCTGGTGCTGCAATGCGAACGATCGTGTTACCGGAAATTCACTATATGATGGTGCCACTTCTTGAAGGTCATATGATTGAGAAAATAATTGTAGACATGAACACCGAACAGAGAGAAGTCGCTGTGGATCCAAAACGTGGTGCGCAGCTCGTTGCAGTTCCTTACGACTCGAATGTCCAGCTATCAACCGCTACCATTCAAGCTATCCGTCAAGACGGCATGGTAGAAGTTTTATATCAACCTTCAGAAATGTTCGTTTTACCAGATGTTGACTAATAGTATGAACCCTTTAATTGTTCACAGTGAATGTGGCAAAATGGAGGGTTCATTTTTGTGTTTTTACCGCATATAGATGGATGGTAATGAACTGATATCTAACTACGTCTTAGGTCTTAGTTAAAGTTCAAGCTAAGGGTCGTTTTTTAATTAGCAATATTTAGTTAAAGTGGATGTAATGAGAAAATATATGGCGGGAGGAAATAAAAGTGAAGAAATATTTAGGCTTTGTTTTTATAATGGGTGCTTCATTGCTCGTATTAACTGGTTGTTTTTCTTTTATGCCAGAGAAAGAACAAGAAGACACATTTTCAGTTAAAAAGGATGATGCCAAGAGATTAGACGTAGAAATAAATCTTGGTGTAGGTGAAATGACGGTGACAAAAGGTGCAAAGGGGTGGCTGGAAGGAAACGCCCAGTATAATATCAAAAAATTAGCACCGGATGTACGCTATAAACAACGAGGGCAAACGGGTCATTTGGACATTGAACATAGGGGCTCAACAAAAGTTAGAATGGGGAAAATTAAAAACGTATGGGATATCGAACTGAATGAAGAAATACCAATGGACTTATCGGTCGAAACAGGTGCTTCGAAAGCGACGCTAAATCTTCAAGGATTACAGCTTGAAAACTTAGAAATTGAAACAGGTGTAGGCGAACTTTACGTTGATTTAGGTGGTGATTGGAAAAAAAGTTTCGAAACGAACATTGAAACAGGTGTTGGTCAAACGACGGTCATTTTACCATCAAAAGTCGGTGTGAAAATAACAACGGAAAAAGGCATTGGCTCGATGAATCTAGAGGGCTTTATTGCACAAGGTAAAGGTGTATATGTCAATGATGCCTATGAGCAGTCGGATGTTGTACTAGAAGTAAACGCTGAAATGGGAGTAGGCGACATTACATTTAAATTAGATTAATAAGACAAGAACCTTCACCGTAAATAGAAGCGTCAAATACAGGCAATTGTATTTGACGCTTATTTTGTGTTAGCTTAAAGGAAGCAACAGTGATTGAAGGAGCGAGCGAATTGAAAACTTTTACATATAAGCAACCCGCAACGATTGAATCCACACAAGTAGTCGAAATCGTTAATGAAGAGGAGGTAGTGACGTCTACCGTCCAACGTATTTATTCCAATGGATTGAAAAAGGCATTCGACCGAACGATGGATTATCGCTATTTTGTCCAATTTGATGTTTGTACGGTGGAAGGTCAACGTCTTTTTACGTGTAAAAAAGTATCGCGACGGGGGCGGGTTTATTTTAAAGGCAAAGACTTTGTAACTGGCAAAGATTATATGATTGCCTATGATGGCTGGCAAATCATGATTCCAGATTTAATGATTACAGATGGTCAACAAAAAATAATGCTCAATAAAGAGATGGAAGATTGGTCCGTCTTTACATGTAATGAACAACCTATTGCGCGCTGGCAAGCCGTATTCCGAGAAACTTATTTTGACATTACCTTGCAAATTGAAGCAACGAGCCCGATTCAGCACGAAGCATTTTTTATTGCAATCGGACAAGCGGTGTTATTTGTTGGAGCATAAAATTCAGAATTGTTTGCGTGCCTGTCACTCCATTGTAGGCACATCGTCTGCTGCGTCTATCGTATTATGCTGCCATTGCAGGTGTCTACACGATTTTTACGTGGTTAATATTCGTTTGAAAATTCATAATTGTTTGCGTGCCTGGCACCACAAAGTGGCACCACAAAGGACGTAAACACTGGAAGGAGTGTGCTATATGAAAAAAAAGCCGATTTACGTTGAAATTGATTTGCAAGCTTCAATGGAAGATGCTTGGCACTATACTCAAAATCCGAAGCTACATGAGCAGTGGGATTTACGTTTTACATCGATTACATATAGCGAGAAAAAAATGGCGGACGAACCGCAACGCTTTACATATGAAACGAAAGTAATGCCTGGTTTGACAGTGAGTGGATGGGGAGAAAGCAAAGGGGAGCATTTGAAAAAAGACGGTGCAAAAATTTCTTCTTTACACTTTGGGACGCCTCAGAAAATATCACCCATTGCAGAGGGCAAAGGATATTGGAAGTATATCCCGCACGAGCAAGGATTAACTTTTTTAACACAATATGATTATGATGTACGCTATGGCAAACTTGGAACACTAGTTGATGTGGTCTTTCGTCCATTAATGGGGTGGGCAACTGCTCTTAGCTTTGATGTATTAAAAAGATGGCTGGAGAAGGGAGAAAATCCATTTAGCCAATATCGCCGCTTTTTTTTAACAATGCTCATTAGTGGGTTGTTTTGCTTTATTTGGTTGTACCATGGTCTAGTGCCAAAGGTGTTAGTGCAGCACCCTGTTGAAGTGATGATGGTCAAGGACGCACTAGTAAATTTGAGCAGTGTAACACCAACGAAAAATGCCGCCAATTTAAGTAATGCAACGAATCTCGTCTATTGGATTGGTATCGCAGAGATGATTTTCGCCCTCTGTTGGTTATTTCCTAGAGGGAAGCGGCTGCTCTTTGGCTTACAAATACTGTTGTTTCCAATTTTAACACTGTGCGCGGTTCTCGCACATTCAACTATAGCCATAGCCCCATTTAATCCTGTGACCTTCAATGGTGCATTATGGATTTTGTCCATTATTGGTTTTCAACTGAGTAAAGATTTACCTAGTGCGAAAAGTTGTAAACGAAAGCGAGGTGTAAAAGTATGACCATCTATCAAACATTATTAGGTGACGATTTTAACAAACTTCATCCTAAATTACAGCAACGATATGCGCTGCCAGTAGATCAAGCATTTTACGCTACAGGAGTTATGCAGCAAATAGCATCAGGTGCAAAATGGATGCGCCCTTTTTATATAGTGGCAGCAAAATTTAAGTTCTTATTCCCCGAATCAGGTCACAATATCCCATTTACGATTCGCAACACATGCCGCCACTTACCAAATGGTGAATTGGAAGTTCTGTGGGAGAGAACGTTTTACTTTAGAAAAAAGCAAAGGCATTTTAATGCAAGGATGACGGTAGATCCAGTTAACAACATCGTAAAAGATTATTTAGGCTCTCCAGCTCTTTTCTATTCCGATTTATTGTTTTCTGTGACACGACAGGGGAAATTAATGATTCGTTCGGGGGCACAACGCTTTGTCATGTCAAGCGTTCAATGGCCAATCCCTAAAATACTGGAAGGACGTGTTATTGTCGAGGAAGGCTATGATGAAAATAAAGATGTTTTTACTATTCATGTGTATATTCATAATCCACTTTTCGGGAGGTTAATGATGTATGCTGGCGAATTTACACAAAAATCTTTTTAGCCCCATCTTATTAATAGGTTGGCTCCTTACAGTTATCTGCTATTTCTTTAGTAAGCAACCGGATTATTTAATTTTACTCACATTTGCACAGCTTGTGTTAGTTCCTGCGATGGTAAAAATGGTCGTATTATTCAATAAAGCCGGTCATACGATTATGCTCATGATGATGTTTGCTGTCACACTATTACATTGGTTTGTAGATAGTAAATTAGCCATTTATTTAGCAATCGTGTACGTACTTTATACAGGGTTTATTGCACTACAGGGCGTTATTCGATTTTTACATCGCGGCTTTACGCATATCAGTGAATTAGCGATTGATATTGGATTAGTTTATTTATTTATAGGAGGACTTTGGTTCTTCGCTTATATTGCAGAAATTGACACTGGATTTTCACCGCTGATTACGTGGTTAACCGCCATTCATTTTCATTATTCGGCCTGTCTTTTAGCTATTTCCATTGGCTTGTTTGGGCGTTTACATAATAGTAAATGGTACAAAGCTGTCGTTACCCTATTACTAGCTGGACCGCTGTTAGTTGCACTTGGCATTACATTCTCGACTATTATTGAAATACTATCAGTGGTATTTTATATCTTTGCGATTTATTGTTTGTTTATGCTGTCATGGAAGACCAAATTTCCGAAAAAGCAAGGGTTGCTGTTGCGGATTTCCTATGGCGCGTTATGTATAACGATTTTATGGTCCTTACTTTATGCTTTTGGTAATTTAACTGGCATCATCCTTGTTACGATTCCAAATATGCTTGCGTTCCATGGCTTGATGAATTGCTTGTTGTTTGGATTGGTCGGTGTAGTCGCATGGGGAATCGAAGTACCTCCTTCTAGCCATCAACCGTTTACATTTCCGGTCAGTCAGATAAGAGGGAAGCTACAGACAATAGGTGAGCCACATACAGGTTTAGTTGATGCACTTCAAGATTTTGTCGATACCCAAAAGCTTCCACCCGTCATCCCGCATTTTTATGAGCATACAAATGAATATCGTTTGAATGCATCTGTCCAATGGCAATTATGGTTTAAACCATTTGCATTACTCTACCAAGGTATAAGTCGTCCGATGCAGCAACTTAATTTACCATTTTCGAAAAAATGGGTTAGCATGGATGGAGTGATTGTCAAAGTAGATGAACAACTGGATGGTCGGCATACTCCGCGTGCATGGATTCGTAAAATTGCTGGTCAAACGACATTTGTGGCTATTTATTCTCAACATACAACAGCGCAAACAACCTATATGAATATTGCTTTACCACTTCCTTTTTCCACAATGATAGGTATTTTACATGTGTACGAAAAAGATGGAGAATTACATATAACGAGTTCACAAACAGGAGATGCAGGCATTTATTTAGCGTTGAGACACTTTGTATGGAGATTACCATTAAACGAGCATTTTATTATAACCGCTAAAAATAGCACGACTTTAACAGCAGTACATACGATGCGTATTTTTGGGTTGCCCTTTTTACGGATTGATTATGAAATAGAGCGAAAATAAATCGGAAACGTATATGAATTAAACGATTACTGATGTAGATGCTAGTGAGAAATTGTAACTGCCTTTTCATAAATATTTCAAACTTCCCTCACAACTACTATTTATACTTCATAATAGGAGGTGGAAGATTTGAAAAAAATAATACTCTTGCTATTGATGCTTGGCTTGTTGATCAGTCCTGCAGTAGCTTATGCACATCCAATGGATAAAAGTATGCTTTATTCAGATATTTCAGCTACTGCTCCGAATTTACAGGAAATAATGGTTCTTCATAGTATTGGGTTGCTTGGCTATAATGGCGTAGATATGAAGTTGAACCGAACAGAAAATTTATCACGAAAAGATTTTGCTGCATGGGTTGGTGGCTATTTAGGTCTAGAGGGGTCGACAGTAGAGGAACTTGCACTCGCCGCAAAAAATCATCACTATATCTCTTCTCTAGAAGGAGATATAACTTATAAAGAAATAAACGCGGCGTTATTCCAACAGAAGTTGGATTTGGACATGCCAGAGGCAACGCTCACAAAAGATGACTATATTATGTTTTTAACGGAAAATTTAGATGTAGCTATAAACGGCAGCACTTTACTTCAAATGGGCGGTTTTTCGTATGGGCCAACTGGGAAAATTGAAGATGTTGTCACGGGTGATGAATTAGCGATTAGACTTGATGGAAAAACATATAGACTTTCTGGTCATGTTCGTCTATTTGTCGATTCAACAGACCCGAACAGCTGGATTGGACAAAACTTAGAAAAATCGATTGTTACGATGAATGATAATCATAGTCATGATCATGGAACAAATGATGCCCATGGGCATGATGAAGAGGCGACTGATGATCACGGTCACGGCACAGACGACCATCATGGACATGAAGAACAGCAGTCTGATACACCAACGCTCCAATATATTCAAATAGCATCACCAACACAGCAAGTTACAGAACCATCCCAACAACAAGAAACAAAAAATACAGCGAAAGAAAGCGAATCAGCTGATACATCAGGAGCAAGTTCTAGCACAATATGGATTGTCGCAGTCATTGTACTAGTAGCAGTAGTCATCGCAGTTCTCTTCTTCAAACGTAAAAAATAAAAAGTACAGTAACCAGTAATAGGCAATGGACTTGCTATATTACTGGTTTGTTTTTTGACATGAACTGAACAAAATTGTATTTAAGCAATCGAATTTCATACTTCCATCACAATTAAAAGCTATACTATGGAATGGAAGGTGGAGTAAAAATGAGAAAATATATACTAATGATCGTAATGTGTGCACTAATGATGGCGCCAGTAGCAGCTTATGCGCATACGATGGATAAAAGTATGGTTTATTCGGATGTTCCCGCAACTGCAACCAATATTAAAGAAATCATGATTCTTCAAAGTACTGGACTGATTGGTTATAATGGCGTGGACATGGCATTGAACCCTTCAGAGAACTTATCGCGAAAAGACTTTGCAGCATGGACTGGCGCATTTTTTGGTCTTGAAGGGGCAACGGTGGAAGAGCTTGCGCAAGCAGCAAAAACCGAAGAATACGTTTCTTCGCTAGATGGAGATATTACGTATAAAGAAATAAATACGGCATTATTGCATAATAAATATGACTTTGAAAATCCTGATGCAACGTTAACGAAGGAAGCGTATATTGACTTCCTAACAGCTAACTTAGATACGGATATGGGCGGTCACACTTTACTCCAAATGGGTGGTTTTTCATATGGCCCAACTGGAACAATCGAAGATGTTGTAACAGGTGATGCGATGGGCATTGTCATTGAAGGTAAAACCTATATGCTATCAGGGCATCCACGTATTTTTGCCGATTCAACAGACCCGAAAAGTTGGATTGGACAACAATTAGAAAAATCTATTTTGACGACTAATGGTGGTCACCATGATGGACATGAAGAACAGCCATCCACTACACCGACATTACAATACATTCAAATTGCTTCGGCTACACAAACAACTACTGAAGAAACACCACATAAGTATGAAGGTGCAGCAACACCGCGAGATGAACAGCAAAACAATGAAGGAACTGACACTTCCTCAAGCGCCAGCACCTTATGGATTGTTGCAGTAATTGCACTTGTCGCGGCTGTAATTGCCATTTTCTTCATGAAACGAAAAAAATAATGATAACAAAAAACTAGCAATAGCCGATTTAATCGCTCTATTGCTGGTTTTTTTATTGCAATTTAATACCATGAATCATTTTTAAGAAACACTCCATTGCACATTCAGTACCCAGAAAATTGTAAATAATTTAGTCGAAATTGAATAATAGGAAGTTCACTAGGTATATAAATAGGATGAATGGCAAATGAAGGCCATTCGTTTAAGACAGGAGGTATGGGGTTGGCAACGCTCATTGTAAAAAAAAGCATAATGCATCGTTATCAAAGCATTAACCAGGCGTTACAAGATGCTGAAGTTGGAGATTCAATTGAGATTAGGGATGGCGTCTACGAAGAAAGTATCGAGATTTCAAAAAAATTGACGCTTTATGGTAAGGGGGATGTCACCATTAATGGTGCTGTATTTATCCGTTTCCAAACACATGTGGAAATGCGAAATCTCCGTTTTAGCAAAGGGCAGGGCATTTACAGTAAAGGGGATTTACAGCTTGAAAATTGCATAATCGAGCAGCAAATGGTCAATACGCAAGTAACCGTTAAATTTGGCACGTTAATGATGAAGAATGTTGATATCATTGCTGGTCCTATTAATCAATTTGGCATCCGCATTGATAATGGTTCGAGTGTGATGATGATGGAGTCTACAATCCAACATCATACGAAAGCACAAATCATTATTCAAAATAGCGACATTTCATTATCAAAATGTATGTTGTTAGAAGGCGGCATGAATGGCATCTTTGCGATACGGAATGTGAAAATGACGATAGAGGATTGTGAATTTTATGGGCACGAAAAGGCGCAAATTGTGGCAGCATCAAGCACTATTTCACTTGTAAATACAGTTATTCACGAAGGCCAAGATTTGGGCATTCAAATATTTAATGGTGCTAAACTAACGATGGATCAATGTGACATAAAACATCATGTAGGAACAAATATTGTTGTCCATGAAAGCGAGCTAATCGCGACAGATAGTACTATTGCTTCTAGTCAAATGAATGGATTGTATTTAGGAGAAAAATCAAAGGCTGTCATCTATGATTGTCGGTTCCTTGAACATATGAAACCACAGTTGTTTATTGAAAACAGTAAAGCTGAAATTCGAAAATGTCATATCACGAAGGGTGCTACATCAGGTGTTACCATTTTCAATGAAGCCGATGTCAATATGACGGAATGTCATATTCAACACCATAGCCAATTTCATATGATTGTCGATGCAAGTGGTCTTGTCCTTGATCAGTGCAGTTTACAATTTGGAGAAGCAGGTGGAATTTATGGCAATGACCATGCAAAGATTACCGTAAAAAACTCGCACATACAGCATGTAAAGAGCCACCAAATTTATATTACGAATGCACGTTTTTTTGCAAATAATTGTACGTTTAATCATATTGTCGGAAATAGTATTTCGTGTATTGATGCAATCGTAGAAGTAAAAGATAGCAGTTTTTCATATTGTCCGCAAAGCCCTTATTCGATTTTTTGGAGTGATAAATCAATGGGGCGTATTGAAAATTGTGAGGTTGGAGAAACGGAGAGAACCTTTTTGGCAATGACCAACCAATCGCTACTTGAAATCAATAATAATCGTTTTACGGATGTTAAAACAGTAGCCGTTGTGCAAGCGCAAAGTCAGTTATATATAAGAGGGTTAGTAAACGTAGGAAAGTGCCAACAAGATGATACTTCAAGAATTATCCAGATAGATTCACAACGGACATCAAAAGAAAAAGTACAGCAAATGGTTGATACCATCCGTACACGTGCTGATGAAAGAAACAGAAAATAAGTAGTTTCAATTTATTGAAATTACTTTTTTCTTCTCAATGAACTATAGCATGGATGGGCGACATTACTGAAAAGAAGAGAAAGTGAATGCAAGAAAAAATACTTGAAGGTTACAAGTATTTCATGCAAAATATTGACAAAGAATACGAGTATTCGACATACAATGCATTACATTTTATCGATAGTAAAAATTGTTATTATGTTAAAAAACCTTGTAAACCTATAAGGAATTATTGTTAAAATATTTGTAATATTATATACAATATAATAATAGCAGCTTAAATGGCAGAAAATATTGTTAGAAAATTTAGTTTTTAGATTGCTTATTCTGTAGGTTATATCCTATAATTAGTAAAAATGGTGCATTAATAATAATGCATGTCTTCAGTATTAGAACTTATGATAATGTTTTTGAAATAATGAAATATTTTTGGAATTGAAATGGGGTGAGAAAAGATGTTTGGGCTTTCGAAAGAAGAAATTATGATGATGCTAAGTAAGGTTGAATTAGCAGACAGCCAAAAAAGTGCAATAGCTGATATTTTTCATCAAAATAATCTGCGAATTGAACAACAGCTAGCATTTATTATCCATCTAGTATTAGATGAGCGCGAACGAAATACTTCAAACAATACATACTTAAATTAATTATCAGTCAGTTTTGTCGAAGGACTAAAAAATTTGTCCTGGCTTATTGTATAGCATAAATAATCAATATCATGGAGACCAAAACTAAGGTTTGCATCAAAAATATAGTTAGTTGGAAGAAATCACAGTGTTAAGAATAATAACGCTGTGATTTTTTTGTTACTTCTATCAGAACCTATTAATATACACCTTTATTTGGAAAATATATGAAACTTTAAAAATATATGAACGTATAAAATACAAAGAAGGGGGGATGAAGGCGTGACTATATTACAAAAACTAATTGAACAGGCAAAACAACCAAGTGGATTGATTGGTTCCGTTATGTTGCGTATTATGAATGTAGCTCATCGTGGAATGACGAATTGGTTAATGCATAGTGGACTCATGAAAGATGGTGATATTGTTTTAGATATTGGATGTGGCGGCGGAAGAACCGTTCAAGCTTTATCTAATATCAACCATCGTGGGAAGATTCATGGAATTGATATTTCTGAACAAGCGGTTAACGATACGATTAAAGTAAATCGCTATGCTGTAGCCAATGGTAAAGTCATTGTATCGCAAGCAAGTGTGGCGACTATTCCATATCCTGACGCTTTTTTTGATTTGATAACGGCATGCCAAACCCATTATTTTTGGGCTGATTTAGCAAGTGATGTACAAGAAGTATATAGAGTTTTAAAGCATGGTGGTCAATTTGTTATAATGTCAGAGATTTATAAAATCAATTATCATCGAAAGGATTATCAAACGAATGGACAATTGAAGCAGCTATTAAAAAATATAGGTTTTCAATCCATTACTATACAAGAGCATGCAAGAAAAGGCTGGATTTCTGTCATAGCGACTAAATAATAATTAACGGAGGTTGTATAAATGAAACGATGTGAGTGGGTAAAGCTAAATGAACCATTATATGTAGCATATCATGACCAAGAATGGGGAGTGCCAAATTATGATGATCAGCATCTCTTTGAAATGCTGTGTTTAGAAGGAGCACAAGCAGGACTTAGTTGGTGGACGATTTTGCAAAAAAGAGAAGGCTACCGTAATGCTTTTGACCAATTTAATGCGACTAAAATTGTATCATATACGGAGGACAAGCTTGCAGCATTGAAAGAGGATCAGCGTATTGTCCGCAATAAACTTAAAATAGCGAGTGTGGTAACGAATGCACAAGCATTTTTACGAATGCAACAACAGCATGGCTCCTTTTCAAATTACATATGGTCATTTGTAGATCATCAGCCAATTATAAATAACTGGGTAACGATAGCGGAAGTACCTGCCACAACAGAGCTTAGTGATCGCATGAGTAAACAGTTAAAAAAAGATGGCTTTAAATTTGTGGGCAGTACGATTTGTTATTCCTTTATGCAAGCTGTAGGAATGGTGAATGATCATATTGTAGATTGTAGTTGCCGTCAAGTGCAGTAGGTAAATACCAACAATAAAGCCTTATTGCATAAGCAATGAAACGGTATATAAAAGTTCTTCTAGACAATTGGTATGATTTCGTATATAATGAAATTAATAAAAAGATTTCTTGATTTAAAATATTGAATTCACCTATTACAAAAAGTAATCGTGTTGTTCGGTACTTTTTATAATAGGTGAATTTTTTTTTGAAGAAATTGTTTATTAATTTATTTTTTTGGAGGTTTCTTATTATGAAACAAGGTACAGTAAAATGGTTTAACGCAGAAAAAGGTTTTGGATTCATCGAAGTTGAAGGTGAAGCAGACGTATTCGCTCACTTCTCAGCGATTCAAGGTGAAGGTTTCAAATCACTTGACGAAGGTCAAAAAGTTGAATTTGAAGTGGAAGACGGTAACCGCGGACCACAAGCTAAAAACATCGTTAAACTTTAATTTAACATTTGTTTGAGCAAAAAAGAAGCATTCTTTTGGAATGCTTCTTTTTTTTGTTTCAAAACTGTTATTTTTCTTGCCATGTCCATAACAAGAGCCTGTAGAGCAAGTAAACACCCATGTAAGCACCTGTAATTAAAAACAAGGAATTTAAAAAAATGGCATGAATCGTTGTCATAAAGACGGCATCATCGACAATAATTTGATAGATAGATGTGGAAGCGATACCTCCAAAAAGTATGGTTGCCAATACTGCAAGAACGTTAAAAGCTGTGCGTGCGATCATGCTTTTACTTTGCAGCAATAGCATGACTAGAGGGACCATTATGCTCAAAACAATTAATAACAATTTCACTTTCCCCACGTCCTTTTCCTCATTATCCCCACGACTGTAAAGACATAAACATAGACAAGATAAGTAACGACTTTCCAGTAAGTAAAATTCATTTATAGAAATATTTGTAAAAACGTAAAACGCAGGTGTAAAATATGTAGAATGGGGTATAAAAAAGATGTGACAGAAATTTTTTGCAGACAATGCATGGAAAAATAATAACAGACTTTTATATGAAAACGCATGATGGTCTTGACCTTTTAAACATATGATGTTTTATCGGCTTACGATTGTCATTTAAAGTAAAGCGTCAAATAAACTGACTTAAAATAGGGGGAATAAAAATAAAAATTAATCGTTATGTATACACGACAAGAACATACAGAGGGGGGCGTAAAATGGAAAATAACTCTGTCGTAAAAAACGGGATCGGATTTGGTGCAGTGTTAGCCATTACAATTTCATGGAGTGTCCACCACTCTGTATTGTGGGCAATCATTCACGGTTGCTTTAGCTGGTTATATGTTATTTATTATGTTTTTACTCGATAAAGCTGCACAATGCTGCTATTCATTATTCATATAATTTGCAGTTGTTGCATACATAACTAAGTGTTCCTAAGACGAAAACAATGTTCAAACAACAGTCTTAGCAAATAAAAAGAATTTCATTTGTACATCTGTTTGAGAAGGGTTGATTGGATGACACATCAAGTGACGGCAACGAACAATATCGATTTTAGTGCTACAGGTGTTGATAAAATATTGCAAAATGTAGCTTATATTTTATCGACATTTGTCATGTCTTACCCTGATAAAAGGCAGAGGGACAGGAAAATGGAACGTAATATACCCGTTCATATTGCGAAGAGACGTAATACTGCTCGCATAATTGATAGTATACAACGCTTTGAACCAAGAGCAGTAATAATTGATGTAGATTATGTAGGTGATGCATTTGTAGGAAAACTAGAACCTGTTGTAAAAGTAATTGTCAATGGATAGACGATATTGATAAGAAAAGCATCTGTAAACTATCGTAAATAGTAAACAGATGCTTTATCCTATCTTATTGGACTATTAATGCTAGCTATGCTCTAGAAATGCGTCTGATTGCATCAATTTTTTGGCAATCAATAATAATAGGTTCAGCTGCTGCTCCAGGTTCAACAAAATAAGCACAGCAATTTCGGCTATCTAATTTAATGAAAACTGCTCTTAGGAAGCTACCTCCACTGGACAAATAAACATCTACTGTAGTACCAATTTCTAAGCATCTTAGTAAGTGACAAATACAACCTTTACAGTGCTCTTCTTTCCACCAGTGCATTTCCTCCATACAAGAGCATTTTTTACATTCATCATGTTTATGGCATTTATTTTCTTTATGTTCAAAGCCTTTCTTTTCATCTTCGCAACCGCAATGATTCCAATTCATATGTTTGCAATATCTATTATCTTCCATTTTTTTATCTCCCTTTTGTTAGTTTTTTTGTAATGCACGCGCTTGCCTTACATTACTAATCTATGAAAAGGAATAGTATTGAACTGGTAATATGTCCTACTAAATAGAATTAAAATAAATAAATATAAAAATAAAAATATAATATATTTACCTAACTGAATGGAATGAAAATATAGTGTAATCTGCTGCTATATCGATTGTGCGTTTAAACAAAGCATTGGCACAGTAGGCATAACCAATCTTTACAGCTTCTTAGTCTACTAAAAAGGAGAATGTTCAAGAATGCATAAAAGACTAAAATATGTTTTTTATTTAATGGGGGTACTAGCGGTAATCGCTGCAATTTATTTGAAAAACCAACCGTTACCTACAATGCATTTATCCGAAAGCAATGGTACTCAAAGTGGAGCTGAAGACATCGCACAAAAATTGCAAAGCACGCAATTAACAAAAAAAATAGTTGTCGCGTTAAGAGCAGAAGGCTATCATCCTGATAGTACGATTGAATATTTAATCGATTCTTCTGACAATCAGATTATTACAATTCAATTACATAATTTAGAGAAACTTGATAGCAGAACGGAAAGCAAAATCCAAGAAATAGTAAGGAATATTGCCAGTCAAAATAACTTTAAATTGTTTATAGTCGATGTTCAACTTACGGATTAAAATGAATGCGTTTCGCAATGTGATATGACATTTCATAGTGCCCTGAAAAACACTATGTTATAATCACAATAAAAGGCGTGATGGAACTGAATATTTTAGTTTTAGGTGCAACAGGACGTGTAGGTAGCCGTATTGTCTCATACGCGCTAAATGATGGTCATCAAGTCATCGCATTTGTACGAACACCAAGTAAATTGAATATTTCCGATAAAAATCTACAAGTTATACAAGGGAATGTATTAAATAAAGAGGACATTGAATCCGCTATTGCTACAGCAGATGTTGTCATTAGTGCCTTAAATACAGATGGTACAACAACACTTTCAGAAAGCGTGCCACTTATTTTACAAGCGATGCAAAAAGTACAATTGAAACGAATGATTACAGTAGGCACTGCAGGCATATTACAAAGTCGACTAACGCCAAGTGTACTTCGTTATCAATCCAGTGAATCCAAACGAAAGTCAACCACTGCAGCACAAGAACATCACAATGTTTATAAATTATTGGCACAATCAAATATGGATTGGACAATTGTTTGCCCAACCTATTTACCGGATGGTCCATATACGGGAAACTATCGAGTAGAAAGAGATTTTTTACCCGAAGGTGGAACGGAAATATCCGTAGCAGATACGGCACAATTTGCGTACAAACAAATTCAAAGTACAGAATATGTCAAAGCAAGAGTCGGTATTGCTTATTAATGAAACACGCTAGTGTTAACAAATCATTGTTAATGCTAGCGTGTTTTTTTATGTAGGGAGAAAAAGAGAGAGGAATTGAAACAAGGCTTTTGATATGGCAGCCATGCAATTCTTTGCCATAGAACAAAAAACGATTCCAATACATGATTAATACAACAATAGATGAAAAGATTCTTGCGATATGTTCGTTTACTCTTGCTTCGGCCCATAATTCTATTTTTTTCATAAAAAAACGCTGTAGTGAGTCACTACAGCATCAAAGAAAAAATTTTAGGGAGATTCATGGCTTTAACGTTATTATGGCAACCAAGTTGTTTTTTTATACTTCACATGGCAGTTAATAATTCAAAATCAATAGCATTTTTTAAGCAAATCAACAAATAATAAAGTACTAAATATTTTGTCTGGGAAGTGAAGATGTTTGAAAAAATTGATGCTGTATATAATACCTATTTGCTTAGTGGTGGTATCTGTATTTTTTGTGAGTGAACGTTTCTCTGCTGATAAAGGAAGGAAGTATTATGAAGAAGCAGGTCAAATTTTGTGGGAAATCAAAACAAAGGAAAAAATTATCGCATTAACCTTTGATGATGGTCCTCATAAAAAATACACACCAGAAATTTTAGATGTATTAGCCAAATATCAGGCAAAATCAACATTTTTTATCGTTGGGGAAAATGCAGAAAAAAATTCAGAAGTAGTGCAACGAATGTATGAAGAAGGCCATGAATTAGCCATTCACACATATACTCACCCGTTAAGGACGAATGTACCTAATTTACTGAAGGAAATTAAACTAACACACGATACGATATATGGTATAACAGGCTATACACCGACACTGTTTCGCCCTGTAGAAGGCCAATATACGGATGGAATGATTGAAGCTGTAGCAAAAGAGGGTTACAAAGTCGTGATGTGGTCATGGCATCAGGATACAATGGACTGGAAAAGCCCCGGTGTTCATAAAATCGTGAATACGGTATTAAAAGGTGCGAAGGAAGGGAATATCGTCCTGTTTCATGATGGGGGAGGAGACCGGGGACAAACGGTCAAAGCATTAGAAAAAATTTTAGCTGAACTTGAAAAGCAAGGATATAAATTTGTCACCGTATCTGAATTGCTTGAAGTACAAAAGGCAAATAAAAAAATGGAAGAAAATAAATAAGGAAAGACAAACACCTCGATCAGTGCAAAAGAAGCACTTTTCGAGGTTTTACTGTTCAAGCGTAATGTTTATATATTATAGTAATTTATGGAATGGTTTGAAAAGGGAGGAGGGGATTTATTGAAGCAAGCTTTACTAATTATCGATGCCCAACAGGAATTAATGGATGGTAATGACCAAGAAAAAGCAGTATTTAAGAAAGAAACATTGCTTGAAAATATTAATTTTGTTATTCAACAAGCAATATTAAAGAATGCTACAATTATTTTCGTTCGAGATAAAGATGTAGCAAATGGTCAAGGGGCAGGCTTTCAAGTTCACAATGACATCAATGTGCCAACAAATAGTGCAATATTTATAGATAAAAAAGCGACTAATGCTTTTTATCAAACAGAATTGCTGCAATATTTGAAAGATGAGAATGTTAATCATTTAGTTATCATGGGCTGTAAAACAGAGCATTGTATCGATAGCGCAGTGCGGACAGCAACAATTCAAGCGTTTGATGTTACGCTAGTGGCAGATGGACATTCAACTACGGATTCAGACACACTTTCAGCCGAGCAAATTATTGCCCATCACAATGAAACGCTACACGGTCATTATAATGTAGATCATTTTGCAGTGGTCAGAAGCACCCAAGAGCGTTTATTTGAACCTAATCACAATCAATATCGAACTGACATGTAGGTACTCCAATATATGAACGAAAGAAGAGCACAAAAAATGTGCTCTTCAATACTTAACGACGATGTTCTACAAGGTCTATTGCTCCTAACACAATATGTGCTAACCCGAATCCAAAGACAGTGTTCGCAATCATTTTGTTAGAACCACTTTTTTGCTTTAAAGCATAGCCAGCAGCCGTAACAGCAGAACCTAAAATAGTTGGGATTAAACCTTCTCGAATATTGTTCATCCAAAATCCCTCCATCGTAGTTAATGGGCGTTATCACACCATTCATACTATTTGCGAATACCCATATAGTTATACTTATTTTATGTTTTTTATCAAGCTTCACCTTTGCTGTTTAAGGCCACTAATATGTATAATATCGCGTTAAAGCAATTTAAAAGGGTCGCTTGGGGGAAGCGACCCTTTGGTATTGATAGGAGTGTAGAAGCAACTGGTCATTCCATTAAAGTCTTTTTAGAGCTTAATGTAAGAAAGCTGTACCGACGATAATTAGCAGAATAAACAGTACAACGATTAGTGCGAATGCTGAGCCATTGCCGCCGCCATAGTAATTGTCGCCGCCGCCATAGTTACATCCACCACCGTAGTTACATCCACCGCCATAGTTATATCCACCATAAAAATTATTGTTCCAATTCCCTGCATTTCCGTAGTATCCCATGAAACATTCCTCCTTCCTTCAACTTTATAATATGTTCATTGTGGAAATGCGGAGGGGTATTTATCCCAATGTAGCTTTTTTAATTTACAAAAAAAGCTGCAGCGCAATTATACGCTACAGCTTCACATTGGTTACCTTTTTGGTTTGTCAGTAAGCTTATTATAGCACAAACAGACTCTTATGCAAAAATTCACTGTTGCCGTTACATCTAAAGAATGTTTATGGATTATGCCAACTCCAATCGCATTGTATGATTCATCACTTGGAACCCTTGTTTTTCATATAAAGTAAATGCACCACCGTTTTCAGCTAAAACGTTTAATTCCAAGTAATCTAATTGGCGATTTTCCGCCCACTTTTTTGCTTCACTTAGCAAAGCTGAACCGATTCCTTGGCTTTGATATTGACTGCCCACAATAATATCGACGATAAAGGCATATTTATGTTTAACAATACATGCATAAGGAGGTGTCGTCATTTCTTGGATAAGCAAAAAGCCGACGATTTCATTATGTACTTTTGCCAGTAAAATATCTGACGCTTGATTTTGAATCGTATGGCGAATAAATGCTACATCTTGTCTAGCAGCTTGTATGTAATTTGGTTGTAACTTGGACATTTCGATAAAAAGCTCTTGATATAAAATTTCAATTTGTGGAACTTCATTTCGTGTAGCCATGATAATTTGCATCTTTATAGCCTCCAAAATTTTCGTTTTATAAAATTACTAATATATTACATTGTTGGTAAGTTAATATCAAATACTTAACGCGCATTTGTGAAGCTAGATACATAGTTTACTAATTAAAAATTTATACGGAAAGGTAGTTCTTTCTGTATTATTGTGAATGTTCACCGTATATGCATTTGAATATGCTAGATATGAAGGCTGTGATGCTAATATCCGAGAAAAGTATTTTAAGATATTTCAGTAGTTTTAAAGCCTTCTACTATCACCTGTGTGGGGGATTTCGAGAAGAAAGTAGGTGATAATCTGGAAACTAATACGCTATGGGCATCGTTCATAGGTGGTACGACCGCAATAATTGTTTATTTAATTGGCGGCGTAGATGAATTGTTAACCTCTTTAACAATATTAATGGCCATCGATTTAATATTAGGATGTATGGTCGGATGGTTAACCAAGGATATAGATTCTCGTAAAACGTTTAAAGGATTATTAAAAAAGACAGCGATGCTATTAATGGTTATAGCAGCTGTACAATTGGATAATGCTACAGAAAGCGGCAATTTCATGCGCAATGCGATGATTCTGTTTTTAATAGGTATGGAGGGAATTAGTATTATTGAAAACTTAGGGAAGTTAGGAATTCGCGTACCAAAGTTTTTAATCAATGCTTTTGTGCAATTAAAAAAGGATAACGATGATAAAAAGGACGATCATGAATAACAAAGTCGTATCATTTTTGTTTACCATCTAATGTATCACAATATTACTAAAAGAAATTCATCCCGCACAGGAATACAATTATGTAATATGAAATAGAAGACTAGGCCATTTTATTCCTTATCCTCTCTACCACTGTGCCATTGGTTAACGAAGATTTCAGGATGGTATGACAGGGACAAGTACTTGTTAAGCTCACATTCCTGACACTTTGAAAGAAAGTGTTCTTTTAGCCTAAAAAATTTCGGTATGCTCTTTTACAAACAGACAACCAAAATAAATTTCTCAAAGGAGTCACATCTATCTAGGTGTGGCTTTTTACTGTGCATTTAATAAGAATGGGTGAAGGTATGTTGGTGCTAAAGGAAATGAGTTGGGGTTTTGAAGGCAACATGCCTTTTAAAAAAGAAAGAGGTGATGATATGCAATTGACAGACGGCTCTTGGATATTTGAAACGGATGAAATTGATGAAGTTGTCATGCATGTAGAACGTGAAGATTATGAACGGGAAATGTTAAATGCATTTGCTCGCTATGCATACGCACGTTATAAGCAAATTCGAGATTATGTGAATCCACGAAAGTGTAAATATATGTTGATTGATAAAGTGCGAGAACAATTGAAGTCGCCTGCAAAACTACGCAGAGTTTGTCAGTTAGTAAATATGACAGAAGAAGAAGTGCAATATATCATTGCATTTGTTAAAAAACATTTGAAATATGTAAAATAAGGTCAAGTTCATTCTGACGAAGGCTAAATTGGTAAGAATCGCTACCACATGCTCGAGAGTATCTCGCCAGGGGTAGCTTCCCCCATAACTAAATAACCTTTTTTCCTAGCCATTGAGCTGTTAAAACTATTGGAAAAAATAATAGACCAAAAGGTAAACAATTAAAAATCATTTGCCAAGTAATGAGTTTCTGACTAAATAACGAGCTATATAACAGCATGCTATATGGGATGATCACGAATAATGACGTAACAGAGCCAGGAGTAATAGATCGCAATAAAATCGTTTGTCCAATATGCGTAAGAGCATGAATAAAAAATACTAAAGTGACAACGATGAAAACATAAAGTTTCATAACGTTACCATTATATAAATACTGACTAGCTGCGATTGTAGCGCCACTGACAACGATAAAAACAACAAGCACTGCTACTGCAAATTGAGCAGTGGTCATAGAAAACTGTTTCACAATTCGATCGGCCAATGGGTATGGTAAACGTTTATAGAGCTTATGTCGATGATGATGTAACCAGTGCTCTAGCATAATAATTTCTTCAAAATCGTGGATAATAAAAAAAACTGGAAATAACCATATGAGTGTATGAATATTGAACCAAAATTCCATCTTGCTTCCTCACTATCTATTAATAAACGTTCTTTTATAATATAAATAGGGTCACTGGACCAGAGTGACCCTAACCAACAAATCAGGAGGGCAAAGCTAAATTAATTAGCTTTACACTACTATTATTATGATGGAAAAGTGAAAGTTACTAGCTATTAGCCTGTGTACTAGAGAGAAAATAAAAGTTTTTTTATTTCGCTTCCTTGTTATTTGAAAAATAACCTTATTATAGAATTATAACAACAACTTGATAGGAGTTCATGCATTTTTAAATAAACTTTAAAAAATTCGACAATTATTGTCAGTAAAATATATTTGTTAGAAATTTATGTTCAAATAATAACTAGGCAAAAAGTATAACGAGTGATTAGATGATAAGCCTAGATATATGGAATATTATCGTTCGAAATGTTCATATTCATCATTTTTAATTGTCAGAAAATATCAATGTATCTTATAATATAGGAAAATATAAAATAAGAGGTGAACTTATGGGGAAAACAGTAGATTACAATCTATTTCCAGCCTATCAAAACACACTTGAAGACAGACTGAATGAACGAAAAGAAGAATTTATGGAAGAATTAGAAAAAGCAAAAATCGGTGGATACCTTCTAGACTTTGACAAAATAATGGAAGAAATACCGCAATAATAGCAAGCATCTCACATTAAAGTGGGGTGCTTTTTTAATCGACACGAAGACATAAAGTTGAACTTTTTATAAACAATCAAAAAAAATAAAAATTTAGCAATAACCTACAAGTTACTATAAAATCCATAATTCTCTAACTATATTTATTTATCAGTTTTTTCTAAAAAATAGTGAAATTCCACTAATTTGTAGACTTCATATTGAAATGTGATTGAAAATTGTTAAACTAAATGTAGGAGATATTCTTTGCGATAACTTATTTCTAAGGTGATTGTTTTGAATACATTTCTTGAAATTTTATTGGGTGCTTTCCTCGTATTCGTTTATATTAAATTAATGTCATTTATTTTCAAAAAATCAGTAAAGTATATGGAGCGAAAAAGTACGGACTTTCTTGCTCAAAGACTTCCTGGCTGGCTGTTCGTTATGCTATCAAGCTGTTGTATATTTTATTCTATTCTACCTTTTTATCCGTTATATATAATGCAAACGATCATGTATATCGCCATGTTTGTATGCATTGTATCAATATTCTTATTGCTAGTCGTGAAAAATATTAGCATAACAAAATATCACAAGATTGTTATAAAAATTAAGAAAGAATATGAGAGCAAATAAGCTTGGTTATTTATTTAAGAGAAATAATATTTACGTCATTTTACGTCCTATCAGCTATCATAATGAAGATAAAGATAGAAAATATACGAGGATGATTTATTTTGAATTCTCTTCTAAATATTTTATTAAGTGCTTTTATTGGCTTCGTTTATATTAAAATGATGTCCTTTATTTTCAAAAAAACAGTAATATATATGAAACGAAAAAGTACGGACTTCCTAGTGCAAAGACTACCTGGCTGGCTGTTCGTTATGCTATCAAGTGGTTTTATTTTACTAAATGCCCCACCTTACTTGTCATACTATTATATAATGCAAACGATCATGTATATCGCCATGTTTGTATGCATTGTATCAATATTCTTATTGCTAGTCGTGAAAAATATTAGCATAACAAAATATAACAAGATCGTTTTAAAAATTATGAAGGAATATGAGAGTAAATAAAGAATATTGACCATTTATTTGCTTAATATAATCATGTAGCCATTTAGTATCTAGAATAACTAAATGGCTTTTTTTTGATGCCAAGACTACTTTATAAGATCGATATTGCACAAAAAAGGAAAATAAGTAGTGAAAATAGTCAGTTAAAGTTATAGAATGGTAAAAATACGATTTTTGAAAGTAGCGTGAATAAATGTTTCCTATATTAAAAACGAATCGATTAGTGTTAAGAGAACTGACTGAAGACGATGCGCAAGCGATTTTAGATTGCTTTTCTAATCCAGACGTTTTACGTCATTATGGACAAAAGCCGTTAACGAGCTTAGAGCAAGTGAAACAGATCATCCAAAATTTTTCTTATAATTTTGAGAACAAACTAGGCATTAAATGGGGTATTGAAGTACAAGGGCAAGAGGGGATTATTGGGACGATAGGTTTTCAAGAGTGGTCTGTTGAGCATAAAAAAGCGGAGATAAGCTATGCACTTTTCCCTAACAGCTGGGGGCATGGCTATGCAAAGGAAGCTGTAGAAAAAGTTATTTCCTATGGCTTTCAAGAAATGGATTTGGTGCGTATAGGAGCCATTGTGTTTACAGAAAATCTTTCTTCTAATAAGTTGTTGGAAAAAATAGGATTTGAAAAAGAAGGCGTTTTACGAAACTATATGCATCAAAATAATCAAGCATTTGATACAAATATTTATTCGTTAATTAAGTAAAGTAATACTGACCAGTTAGTGAAAATTTACTGCTGGTCATTTTATTATTTATTTTGATTAAGTTTTATATTTTTTATAGTATGAAGAAAGAAACGTATGTAAGGGAGAGGCATAATGTAGTGTGCAAATGCTTAAAGAAAGAATTAGGAATGAGCAAGTTCCCTTTATTCATATGCATTGACGACGGTGAGGCATTAGAAATTTCAATACAAATTAATGGTGCTCTGTTTATTCATCAAGATCATCTAAGTGAAAACTGTAGCTATTTTGAAAAACTCAACGTCTAAACATAAAGCCGCACGTGAGAAGGGAGAAGGCATAATGTTTATATTACCTTCTTGCCTATTCAACTCCCACTTAAAACTTTATAACCATTTTACTCTCTCACGATTAAACCTAATAAAGTAGCAAACCCAACCGCTTGTTCGGATGATACTTCACAACCTTTTAAACTTTCCAACGTTACATTTAACCGTTCAAATCGACATGTACTAATGTCAATTCCTTTTAACGATGTTCGAGAAAAATCAACATCATTCAAGTCACAGTAATCAAATAACACCTTAGTAAATTTGCATTCAAAATAATTAGCACTTTGTAGTGAAGAACGGTAAAATACAACTTGTTTTAAACGACTGTCTGAAAAGTCGCATAAATTGGCAATGCAATTGTTAAATGATACATTTCCTAAATTTGCCTCCGCAAAATTCAAACCTAATAATTTACAGTTTTCGAATGTAACTCTGTGAATCAGTCCTTCACAAAAGCTTGCATTCGATAAATCACAATTCTCAAATACGACATCTGTTAAATCTATTTTTCGAAATGTAACGCCAATGAATCTTACATTTTTAAAGTGGACTTTGGATAATATTAGTCTTTCAATACATTCATTATCAATGACCGTATTTTCGATTACACATTCTGATAAAAATGGGTCTTCTTCATAAAAAATATCTTGAAAATTCGCTTTTTCTAATGTTAAAGGTAATTTAGGTGTTTCAATTTTAAAACCTTTTGCCACAATAACACACCTTTCTACTGCATTAATAATATAAGAATAATAAAAAAATCTTATGTTTATAAGACTGTTTTTTTAAGTGAAAGTGTGGGCAAGTCGTTAGCATTCGGGGAAATAATTAAGGGGGACGGTTAATTGAAAGATTCTGTGCTACATTTTTATGATGAACTGGCGGACAATTACCACCTACTATTTGTTGACTGGCATGAAGCAATATTACGTCAAGGTGAGCTACTTCATAAAGTCATCCAATCCAAGTTAAACTTGTCTTGTACGAATAACACGACTCTATTAGACTGTTCGTGCGGTATCGGCACACAAGCAATCGGGATGGCGAAATCCGGATATAAAGTAACTGCAACGGATATTAGCGAAGTATCAGTAAAGAGAGCCGCTAAAGAAGCAGCACGTTATGGGGTGAACATCAATTTTGGCGTGGCAGACTTTTGCTCGTTAAATAAGGATGTATTAGGCCAATTTAATATCGTTCTGTCTGCAGATAATGCTATTCCACATTTATTAACAGATGAAGAATTGGTCAAAGCTTTTCACAATATGCATAAAAAGCTTCTTCAAAATGGTTTACTGATTCTAACGATTAGAGATTACGATGCATTGATAAAAGAGAAAATAACAAGCACACAACCAACGATTTTAGATGATGGAAATCGAATTGTTTTTCAAGTGTATGATTGGGCACAAGACGACAAAACGTATACTGTCAATCAATTCATTTTGCAGGTAATTAACGAAGAATGGCAAACGAAACATTACAGCACAAAGTACAGAGCATTGTTACGACATGAATTAAATACAGTACTGGAAGCAACTGGTTTCGTAGATGTGGAGTGGCATTTCTCGTCTCAGACTGGTTATTACCAACCGATATTGACTGCTCGGAAAGATTAATAGTGAGAGGTTGATTGAATATGGCTGAATATATAAAGAACATAAGGAAATTTATTGGAACAAAACCTTTAATACTAGTTGGTGCCACTGTTGTTGTCCTCAATAAGAACAAACAAATATTGCTTCAACTTCGCGCTGATACGAAAGAGTGGGGGTTGCCAGGTGGAGCAATGGAGCTAGCGGAAAGCCTCGAACAAACTGCCGAGCGAGAATTATTTGAGGAAACGGGACTAAGAGCTAAAAATTTTAAGTTTCTTGATTTACTTTCAGGACAAAATCTTTATTTTAAGTATCCACATGGTGATGAAGTGTATAACGTAATCAGTGTTTATGTTGCAGAAGGGACGTATGGCGAATTAAGCATGACAGATGGAGAAAGTTTAGATTTGCAATACTTTTCGCCAACAGATTTACCTGCAAATCTTGATGAAAGAGCTCAGTACATTATTAAAAAACATTTTTAATATGTATTTAGTAATCAGTTTGTTGATAGATTTGTTGTAGTGGTAATAAGAAAAAGTTATCTGATTTAATCAAGAATCATAATTTTTAATTATAGGTTACTTGTGTTAACGTAAAAGAAAGGAGGCGGGAAGATGAAAATATTGGATGCACATTTCCACATAATTGATTTTAATTACCCGATTATAGAAAACCAAGGATATGTTCCACCAAGCTATGTTGTGGAAGATTACCAAAAAGAAACTTCAACTTATAATATTGTAGGTGGAGCCATTGTATCTGGTTCTTTTCAAGGATTTAATCAAAATTACTTAATAAATGCTTTAGAAAAAATGGGTCCTGCCTTTTGTGGTGTAACACAATTACCATTTTCCGTAACTGATAATGAAATACTTTATTTGCATCAAAAAGGTGTGCGCGCATTACGATTTAATGTAAAACGTGGCGGCTCCGAAGATTTATCTAAACTCGACTATTTTGCAAGACGTGTTTATGATTTAACTGGTTGGCATAGTGAATTATATATAGATGCTAAAGATTTACCCGAAATTGCATCAACTATTGAGGACTTACCCGCAATTTCGATTGATCATCTAGGGTTGTCTGAGGAGGGATTGCCTCATTTGTTACAACTTGTAGAAAAGGGTGTACGAGTGAAAGCGACAGGTTTTGGAAGAGTGAGTCTTGATGTGAAGAATGCGTTGAAATCCATTTATGCTATTGATCCGAATGCTTTAATGTTCGGTACAGATTTACCTTCCACTCGAGCAAATAGACCATTTGCCTTTTCAGATATAGCTTGTATTCAGCAATTATTTGATTCAGCAGCCGCTGAACGCATTCTTTATAAAAATGCATTTAACTGGTATTTTAAATAAATTATTAGCTATGTGATTTTCTGATAACTAATGCTGAAAGAGGGTGTTTAATTGGATTTACCATTAGCTAATTTTCCAACATTCGAAACTATACGCTTTCACTTACGACGTGCAGTAGTAAATGATTGCCATGATCTTTTTGAGTTGTATTCGGATGAGGAAGTGACCAGATATTTGCCTTTCACACCTTTTATTACGATAGATAATGCGATCGATGAGTTAAATTGGTATGATACGATTTTCAAAGAACAATCCGGTTTAAGATGGGTAATTGAAGATGTGGAATTCAAAAAAGTAATTGGAACTTGTGGATTTTTAAACTATGAAAAAGAACATCATCGTATAGAGATAGGCTATGATTTAAAGCCAAGCTATTGGGGAAAGGGCGTTATGAAAGAGGCCCTTCAATGTATTATTCACTTTGCCTTTACAACAATGAAAATGAATAAAATTGAAGCGAAAGTTGAACCGGCAAATCAGGCTTCTGTGAAATTGTTAGAAAAATTAAATTTTTATAAAGAAGGCGTATTAAGACAACATGAATTTGAGAAAGGAAAATATGTTGATCTTGCTATACTGTCTATATTAAGAAGTGAATATATGTAAACATTAAAAAACGTAGTCCCCAGCACAAAACTGGGGATTTTTATAATGGATTATCAATTTTCTTTTTGCTGTTCTTTATCTTTATTTGTATTTTTTACTTGTTCTTTTGTTAAATCATTTTCTTCGCGAATATCTAAATCATCAGGACTTAAATCAGATCCGAATTCTTCTTTCGGCAGTTCCTTTTTTTCTTTTGGCATTATAATCACCTCCGCTTACTAAAGTGCCCAATTTGCCAAAAACTATACTTTTTGAAAGTAAGCTATTCAACTTTTCGACTTTATATCGTCATATATTAGCAATTTACTTTTAGATGTATTTTGTAGTTTTATAGTAACATTGGAATAAATAGCTTTGAGGAGGTAATGTATGCCAAATTTATTGTTAATGCTTTTTTTAGTAAACCTTTCTTTATTTCTTGTGCATGAAATGGATGCTATAAGGCGCTCTGAATGGCGTTTGTTTATCGTTTTGAAAGATATGGAAGATTCCAAGGCTTATAAAGTCTTTACTTTTATTCACCTTTTTCTTTATATAATCATTTTATCCTTACTATTCAGCCAATATCAAACAGTGCTATTTTGGATTCTGGATTTCTTTTTTATCATACATGCAGTATTGCACTTATTTTTCGAACGTCATCCTCGCAATGAATTTAAAAATTCGTTTTCTAGAGCCATTATTTATTCAATGGGCATACTTGCCGTCGTCCATTTAATATTTTTAAATTATTTATAGAAACGTACATTGAAAGCAGCAGTTTATTATATAACTGGTCTACTGCACCCTATTTATGTATATTTATGTAAAGGGGGATTAGAATTGAAAAATTTATTAATAGTATCATTTGTATTATTGCTGAGTATTTTTTTAGCAGCATGTAGTCAAAATGCGGAAAAAGATGGTGGAGAGAAAGAAGATGTTGCTGCAGTTATAACTGATAAGACATCTGATGGCGAACCACTAAAGGTTGATAAAGGACTTTTAAATGTTGAAGTAACGATACCGGCTTCTTTTTTAGCAGGACAAGATATTGATACAGTTATCGCTGAAGCTAAAAACGAGGGTATCAAGGAAGTGATAAAGAATGATGATGGTTCTATAACTTATAAAATGTCTAAATCAGAGCACAAAAAGATGATGAAGGAAATGGAAGAAGGAATTATTAAGTCTGTAGAAGAGATAAAAACAGGCGAAGATTTTACTTCTATTAAGGATGTAAGTTACAATAAATCATTTTCTGAATTCACATTATCTGTTAACCAAGAAGAATTCGAAAACAGCCTTGACTCTATCGCTTCGTTTGGCTTGGCTGTCACAGGTATGTACTATCAACTATTTAATGGGGTAAATCCTGAAAATTATAAAGTGACGGTTATTTTTAAAAACGAATCAAATGGTGAAGTGATTAATACGATTGTTTATCCAGATGATTTAAATGAAAAAGAATAATCTAAAACCAGAATGGACTCTATATAAATGTAGAGTCATTCTGTTTTTTTTTTTTTTGGATATGTGCAGGTAACATTTAACTTATAGATGTATGGATTGCCATTAAAAAATTGTTTTCATTATTGATTTTTTTTACTTTAGAAAAACCACATTTTTCATAACATCTAATTGCTCTAGAATTTGAAATTTCAGGATCGACTATAATGACCTCAGCATCTGTCGTATGGTGAATCATATCAAGAAAATCATTCACCATTATGGTACCATAGCCCTTATTAAATAGCTGAGGATCCCCGATAAATTGATCTATGCCATAAATTACTTGATTTTCAAAATAGCCAAATGCTTTCTGTTCAACTGCGTTAATTTTATAGTGTTGCATATAGCCTATTGGTAAATTATTTAACTCAACTATAAAAGAAGAAACAGGGCTTTCTCCACGAACTCTTGGTTCATACTTTCGTTTTACTTGCTCCATTGTAAAAGGTGAATTGACATCCCCATAAAATGCTAAAACTTCTTTAGTGCTCAACCATTTTGCCATAAAAACATAGTCACTTTCCGTCATTTTCCGTATATTTAAATGATCTGTTAACATGTATTGTTCCACCTTTATCCTCATCGTCTGACTAGATTTTGGATTATTATACCATAAGATATTTTCATTTAATTTAGTAGCGATATGGAAAACGTAGGAGTAAATAAAATATTGGATGCACTTTAGGTTGAATTTTCCATGAACGGACGGCAAAATTAAGTTAGTGGATAATGTAGACAATATTTTTAATAATTTGGCTCTTTGAAAGATAAGGGGGATGATGATGGAAAATGTGACGATGTATGAGATCATTGGCGTTTCGATTGACCCTATTTATGAAGCTTTAATTCAGCTTAGTGAAAATGAAAAAATCCTTATTGGTCAATATACCATTCGCAAAACAGCGAAATTTTATGAAATTGAAAATCAGCACGTGCATGAATGTTTTAAGGAAAAAGAAGAATGCTACCAGTTTTTAATTAAATTACTTAAAATTTAAAGGGAATTGTTTATGGGCTATTTATTTATCACCTAGATATTCGTCTATTTAATGTATTCCGTAAAGAATAAATTAAATGGAGACAGGGGTGATTTTATGCCGTTTAGTTTCTATAGAGGGAGAATAATAAGCGATAGCCCTTTTGAATATTCAAAAAAAGAGCTGAAAAATAGTAAATTGTACAGATTTAAATGTAATGATAATGGAAGCTGTGGCTATGATGATATGACTCAAAATTCATTAGGTATCACTGGTCCAACTGGTCCACAAGGGTTGCCAGGTGCAACAGGATCAACTGGCCCGCAGGGAATGCGAGGTGTAACAGGCGCAACTGGAGCAACGGGCCCACGTGGCATCCAAGGAGTAACAGGTGCAACAGGTCCACAAGGCATCCAAGGGGAAATAGGAACAAGGGGTCCACAAGGCCTCCAAGGCGTCACAGGGGCAACTGGCCCACAAGGAATTCAAGGTGTCACAGGAGCAACCGGGGCAACCGGTGAGCAGGGTATCCAAGGAGTGACAGGAGCAACGGGTCCACAAGGAATCCAAGGTGTCACAGGTGCAACAGGCTCACAAGGAATTCAAGGTGTCACAGGAGCAACTGGAGCTCAGGGAATCCAAGGTGTCACAGGAGCAATCGGTGAGCAGGGTATCCAAGGAGTGACAGGAGCAACGGGTGAGCAAGGTATCCAAGGAGTGACAGGAGCAACAGGCTCACAAGGAATTCAAGGTGTCACAGGAGCAACTGGAGCTCAGGGAATCCAAGGAGTAACAGGGCCAACTGGAGCAACCGGAATCCAAGGAGTAACAGGACCTACCGGGGCAACCGGCATCCAAGGAGTAACGGGACCAACAGGGTCAACAGGAGCAACCGGAATTCAAGGAGTAACAGGACCAACGGGAGCAACCGGCATCCAAGGAGTAACGGGACCAACGGGAGCAACTGGCATCCAAGGAGTAACGGGACCAACGGGAGCAACTGGCATCCAAGGAGTAACGGGAGCAACAGGAGCAACCGGCATTCAAGGAATAACCGGACCAACGGGAGCAACTGGCATCCAAGGAGTAACAGGACCAACGGGAGCAACTGGCATTCAGGGAGTAACAGGACCAACAGGAGCAACTGGCATCCAAGGAGTAACAGGACCAACGGGAGCAACTGGCATCCAAGGAGTAACGGGATCAACTGGCATTCAAGGAATAACCGGACCAACGGGAGCAACTGGCATTCAGGGAGTAACAGGACCAACAGGAGCAACTGGCATCCAAGGAGTAACGGGACCAACGGGAGCAACTGGCATTCAAGGAGTAACGGGACCAACGGGAGCAACCGGCATCCAAGGAGTAACAGGACCAACGGGAGCAACCGGCATCCAAGGAGTAACAGGACCAACGGGAGCAACCGGCATTCAGGGAGTAACAGGACCAACAGGAGCAACCGGAATTCAAGGGGTAACGGGATCAACTGGAGCACCTGGCATCCAAGGAGTAACGGGACCAACGGGAGCAACTGGCATCCAAGGAGTAACGGGACCAACCGGAGCAACCGGCATTCAGGGAGTAACAGGAGCAACGGGAGCAACCGGCATCCAAGGAGTAACAGGAGCAACTGGAGCGACCGGCATCCAAGGAGTAACAGGACCAACGGGAGCAACCGGCATTCAGGGAGTAACAGGACCAACAGGAGCAACCGGAATCCAAGGAGTAACGGGACCAACGGGAGCAACTGGCATCCAAGGAGTAACGGGACCAACCGGAGCAACCGGCATTCAGGGAGTAACAGGAGCAACGGGAGCAACCGGCATCCAAGGAGTAACAGGAGCAACTGGAGCGACCGGCATCCAAGGAGTAACAGGACCAACGGGAGCAACCGGCATTCAGGGAGTAACAGGACCAACAGGAGCAACCGGAATCCAAGGAGTAACAGGACCAACGGGAGCAACTGGCATCCAAGGAGTAACGGGAGCAACTGGAGCAACCGGCATTCAAGGAATAACCGGACCAACGGGAGCAACAGGCATTCAGGGAGTAACAGGACCAACGGGAGCAACTGGCATTCAAGGAGTAACCGGACCAACGGGAGCAACTGGCATCCAAGGAGTAACGGGACCAACGGGAGCAACCGGCATTCAAGGAATAACCGGACCAACGGGAGCAACTGGCATTCAGGGAGTAACAGGACCAACAGGAGCAACCGGAATCCAAGGAGTAACAGGACCAACAGGAGCAACCGGAATCCAAGGAGTAACCGGACCAACGGGAGCAACTGGCATTCAGGGAGTAACAGGACCAACCGGGGCAACCGGAATCCAAGGAGTAACGGGACCAACGGGAGCAACTGGCATCCAAGGGGTAACAGGACCAACAGGAGCAACCGGAATCCAAGGAGTAACAGGAGCAACCGGACAAAGTGGACCCGGATTAATGGAAGTGTTTCTTTCTACGGATCAATCAGTAGGTAACAATGATTTTTTAGGCACAGGTACTTCTTCCGCTTCATTTGTAAGATGTTCGCTCGTCATTCCACAAAATGCTACAATTACAAGTATTACTTTAAATATTAGAGACCATACGTTAAGCGCTGGACAAACAGCTTCTGCTCAAATATTTACAAGTACAAACTGTGGCTTTACTGCCCCGGTAGCCACTGGCGTTAGAGCTACCGTTACTGGACCAAGCTCGTCTACTACACCGAATTGTTGTGCAACACAATCTGCGAATTTTGCCATTGTTGGGTGTACACTTTTATCAGTACAAATAACTACTACTGGTGGTGCTTTTGCAAATGGTGTTTCTGTCACAATCTTATTAACTACCTAGGGATATACTATTTAACTATTTGTAGATAAAAAAAATACCGGAGGCTCTAAAAGTTTTACGATGTGTAAAATTTTAAGAGCCTATTTTTTATGCCAAAATGGAAATTGTTAAATTTCGGGTGGAATTTTATAAATAGCAGCACTGATCTTTGTGGAAAGAGAGCTAGAAAAAATTTTTATTAAATGTTCTGTTTTACTATAATAGCTTAATACTGTATGATTTTGGATATAGAAAATCAGATAGTAAAGGGTGATTATAATTGAATATCGAGTTGATTAACAGCAAAATTTCAGAACACTTATTAAGTGGTATATCTGAAGTAAGTTTGTTTTTAATTGAAAAGATTAAGACGAATGATACGGTAGATTATATTTCATATAAACCATCATTAAGTCGTTCTTTGCAATTTGATATGATTAAGGTTATCCAACCAACTATTGATAAATTAGTGGGGAAGGAACAACGTGAATTTAATGAAAATGGGCGGCCGAATGGCGTAGTGGAATACTGTCCATCTTCCTATATCGGCATAACCTATGATCATTTATTTGCGAGCTTGCAAAATCCAGCTGAAACATTAAATGAAGAAACATCAAAAGATCTATACTGTATAAAAATTGAAATAGAAGCGGGGAAATACGCCCATTTTTTAAATCGTATTCCTCCTTTTAAGAAGTTTTCTAAAGGTCTTTGGGGAACTTTAGCAGACGCTACTTTTAGAAAAGTTTCAGATTCGTTGATAGGCATTGAACCGGGTTTTGATTTACTTATTTATGAAGACGAAGTACTTGTCGTGAATAATGTTTCTGTGCAAAGAATATTCGATTTAAAAACAAAGTATGTTCAAAATACGAATTCGGTCTTAACGGCCTTTGAAGAAACAAATAAATTTGAGGGTTTTGAACAGTTTAAAATAGATAGTATTGAAGATGGTAATATAGTGAAGCGCGTTTCCAGATTGATGACAAAGCCTGAGAGAATGACGAGGTTTGTCGAAAATTTTGATAAAGTAGAAGATATTATATTCGAATTTGACTTAAATATTGAATTAAACGATGAAAAAACGAAAATCAAATATACAGATAAAAAACAATTAAATGATATCGTCAAATTACTGAATGATGCTTATTATAAAACGGTACTAACTGGTGAACGAGGAAGAGATGATTTAAGGTAAAGCTTCTAGAAAGGATGAGGGAAAATTGACTAATCTATTTAAATTATTATTGTTTATTTCGTCCTATTCTCCATTATATATAATGGTTGCGCTTTCCATATTTCCTTTTGAAGCATTTCATGTAAATTCTATTCTTCATAATCCAGTGATACTAACAGTTTATAGCATCTTGCTCTTATTATTTCTTCTTTCATTTTTGCCCATTTGGTACATTACTAAATGTGAATTAAACAGCACAATAGTAGGTGAGCGTGTAACGCGGAAAAATGAAGAGATTTTAAGTTATTTAGTGACCTATATTTTACCTTTATTAGCTATCGACATAAGCGAAAAAAGAACATTAATTACAAATGGGATTTTATTTATTTTAATTGGCTATTTATATGTAAAGTCTAATTTAATTCATGTGAATATTACATTTTTATTGTTCGGTTGGAACACCTATGAAGATGAACTTGGACGAATCATCATTTCAAAGGAAAACCCAGACTATTTTATGAGAATGAACATAGGTGATAACCATTTACGTGTTAGACAACTGGCCGCGAATATCTATTTGCATAGATGCTAGAAAGAAGAATGACGTATAAGTAATTGTGGATCAAGTGAATAACTATGTGATTAAAATTCAGAATGTTACGAAAAATAAAATGGTTAAAAGTATTGAATTGCAACTGATAAAAGCCACTTTATATTAAATAAAGTGGCTTTTTATTATAGTTTAACGTTGTTGGGAACGAATAATTTGATCATTGACAAATGCTTGCATAAAAAATCGTTCATTGTCATTTGGTTCTCGATTCGTTTCTACTTTAAAACATGCGATAGCATCTTGTAAGGAGTCGGATTTTACAACACTACAAGTTGTCGTTAGCTCTTCCCAATATAGTATCATTTCATTTTTATCACAAAGCGATTCATGGCCAAGTAAATACAATTCAGCATTGTACTTTTCAATATCATCAATCATCGGTAATAATAACGACTGTTTAAAATGATATAAGCCATTTTTAGTTGTACAGTAGGCAGCATCGCCTAAAAATATAACCTTTTCATCTGGTATATAAATAATTGTCGAGTCGTCTGTATGGGTACTTTTGATTTGTTCGATTAGGCAAACTTTATTACCCAAATCAATCGTTATGGAATTTTCAAAAATGATTGTAGGGGAGTTTAACTTAAAACGTTCCCTGTTGGGCATTTCACTTTGTATGATTTCCATACATAGAGCATTTATTTCACCATTATTTACATAACGTTGCAGAGAATAATCGTCAAAGGAATAGTTTCGCCATTTTTCCAGCAAAACGTTTGTTTGATTATTCACGATAATCGTTGCATCAAATTCATTCATACCTAAAAAATGATCCCAATGGGCATGCGTAATCACTACATATTTTACAGGTGGGACATTTAGCTTTGCAATGTCCTGTAAAAAATCTTTAGCATGTTGCGGGGAATTGCCCGCATCGATCATTAAACTTGAGTGGTCTCCACACACCAATCCTAACGTTGGGCGTTCTTTTTCATTTTGATTGGCTAAATAATAAATTGTATCACTTAATTTATTTAACATGTTATTTCTCCTTTTTTTTAAATTGCATTCGATAAAAGAGAAAATCTACATGTTTATTCTCAAGGAATTATTTTAGATAGATTTTCTCTTATTATTTGATTACCATTGGACTCGCACCTCCCACTTCTGTATGGTAATTATATCATATTATTATATTTATTGGATATTGTGGTTTTATTAAAATATTAGGCATTGTCGTTTGTGTTGGACGGACAATGTTTTGCTCGGTAGGAAATAATTATTTACGAGATCTTCAATTTCATGAAATCGATGCGGAGTCAATAGGCATCTTCCTATTATATATAATTTGGAGGGAATAAGTTGTTAGAGATGTAGAAAGAGCGACTACCAAAATGGTATAAACATTTAGTGAAATTCATGGTAGAAGACGGCCTTTCACATGAATTTTGTATGGATTAACATAACGCATATAATAAAAATTACATAGTATATATGTCTATTTCGTCTGTCCTTCTTTGAATATTGTAGTAAAAACAAGGAGGGATTTTGTAAATGGGATGTAGAGGTTGTAATCAAGGTCATCACCATACAAATGCAAATAATATGTGTGGTTGTGAAAAAAATAAATGTTTCTTTAGATTTAAGGCACCATGTGTACCTGAAATGAACGGTGTCATTCCACCACCACCAATCAATAGCTCTAAAGTATGTGAAATTTATTTAGCTACAGATGAAGCAATAGCGAATGGACAATATTTAGGCTTAGGTACTGCGTCTGCGATTTTTACAAGAAATACTGTTGTTATACCAGAAAATGCAATTATCACTGGTATCGTTTTAAATGTTCGCGATAATACATTAACAGCTGCAGATACAGTTACTGCTGAGGTAGTTATTAGTAGAAGTTGTGGCTTTACTGATCCGATTTCAACTGGTGTAATCGCAACAGTTACGGGTCCAAATACGGCAGAAAACCCAAATTGTTGTGGCTCTGCAACAGCAAGTTACCCCATTAATAAATGCGACTTATTATCTGTTCGAATTGTAACGGGTGATGGGGCATTGCCATTTGGCGCAGCAGTAACGATTATGTATGTTTTACCATAAATGTTTAAAGTCACATCTAAATGGTGTGGCTTTTTTTTAATTGCTGTGGTGGATGAAAACGGTATTTATTGACTCTGTTCTGTATCATGCCATGATGTAAGGGACTCGTAGCAGCTAAAACATTAAAAATTATTGACTTTGAGATATATTGTATTTTTGGTATAATTACCATTAAATTCATTTTTCTGGTCAAGGAGAGCTAGATGAAATATTTTCAATTTATACTTATTTGTTCGATTGTCATAGTCCTTTTATTTGGATGCAATACAAGCCAACGTAATTCTCAACAAAATATAGAGCGATTTTTTGCAAATGAGGATATTTATAATACAGCACATGAAAAATATGGAATTTACAGTATGGGCGTTGATCCGAAAGAAAAAGTATTCGTTGTTGGGATGGATGTTTCCAATCTGCAACATAAGAAAAATGTTGAACAATTTATGAAACAACACCTACTAGCCTATCATTTAAAAGAGTATGGAATCGAAGTGTATGTATACGAAAATGGCAATCAATAATTGAAATGAAAGGAGTTTACCTATGCATTTTGTTTTAATATTTGGACCGCAAGCTGTGGGAAAAATGACTGTAGGACAGGAATTAGCAAAAATAACAGATTTGAAACTTTTCCATAATCATATGACGATTGACTTAGTAGGTCAGTTTTTTGATTACGGTACGAAAGCAGGGAAGCGGTTAGTCAATTTATTTCGTCAGGAAATATTTGAAGAAGTAGCAAATAGTGATTTAGCCGGCATGATTTTTACATATGTATGGGCCTTTAATTTACAAGAAGATTGGGATTATGTCCAACAAGTCGTGCAGCTTTTTGAGTCTAAAGGTGGGACGGTGTACTATGTAGAGCTTGAATCCGATTTGGAGGAAAGACTGCAGCGCAATACAAGCACAAATCGACTTGAACATAAGTCATCGAAAAGGAATATTGAATGGTCTGAGAAAGACCTCCTACAATCGATGGACAAATATAGATTAAATTCCTTTGAAGGCGAAATTAGCTTTGCCAACTATATAAAGATAAATAATACAAACATTCGTGCCGAGGAAGTTGCTAAAATTGTGAAGGAAACATTTCAATTGTAATCATCTCACACTTGAAAAGGGCATAGCAATTTATTGGGGAGTACTTCTTAATAACATAAAGTGCCTGAACGAACAGAATACCCGAAATACTAAATTTCTTATTGGAGGGATACTTATGATTAAATATCCATTTCTAGAAGTAGGGGCGACTATTGGCGTTACAGCTCCTTCATCTGGGGTACCAACTGAACTGCACGAATTATTGAGAACAGCCTGTATGCGTATGGAACAGCAAGGTTATAAAATTTATTGTGGTGAAACTGTTTGGTCGCAAGATAAGGCAAAATCTGCTCCTGCAAAAACGCGGGCAGAAGAGTTTAATCAAATGATAACAAATCAGGACATCCATATTATTATTCCGCCTTGGGGTGGAGAACTTCTAATAGAGACACTTGAATTTATTAACTTCGACAATATGCAAAACAAATGGGTATTAGGTTACTCAGATATCAGTCTGTTATTACTTGCCATCACATTAAAAACAGGTATCGCTACTGCACATGGAACCAATTTAATCGATTTACGAGGCGCGTATAGTGATGACGTAACAGCGATGTGGCAGTCTGTTTTATCGCTAAAAAAAGGACAGTCAATAAGTCAACATTCTTCCGAAAAATATCAAAAGGAATGGCTTTTTGATAATCCATCTCCATATGTCTTTCATTTCACAGAGAAAACAGAGTGGAAATCAACTTCAAGTAATCAAGTTAACATCCAAGGGCGTTTGCTTGGCGGATGTATAGATACGATTAGACATTTAATTGGTACAACATTCGGGAATATACAATATTTTAATGAAACCTTTATTAAGGGAGATGCTGTACTTTGGTTTTTTGAAAACTGTGACTTAACTACTCCCGATTTACGTAGGACCCTTGTACAAATGAAATTAGCTGGATGGTTTACTAATTGTTCAGGCATTATGTTTGGTAGAAGCGGTGCTGGAATGCCAGTAGAAAATTATACGATCGAAGATGTATATCATGAGCTTTCCACAGAGCTTCAAATACCCATTATCTACGACATCGACTGTGGACATTTGCCACCCCAAATGACGTTGATCAACGGTGCATATGCTGAAGTGCAATTGTTGCATGGTAAAGGGACAATTGTACAACATTTTATTTAAACGAATAAAGTTACATAAGAAGAGTACCTATAAACGTATGAACTGTTAAATCGGACATTTTCTTATGTAAAGAATCAATTTAAGTTATAAATAGTTCATAATCATTTATAGAAGGTATGGATTAGCTTCCGCGTTTTAATTAAAGGAGAAAAGATGGAATTTTTCGTAATTCCATCTTGATGATGAACAACACTTGGAATGACCTAAAAACCAACAAAACTATAGGTCATTCCTGTTTAATTTTTGTTTTTCCCACTCGCTACGTAAAATACCCATTTTAATAGCGTCATAGTATTTTCCATCAACTATTCGAGCATCTCGAATCCTTGCCTCTAATTGCATGCCTAATTTTTCAGCTACATGCATCATTCTTTCATTCCCAGACCAAGTCGACATCCCTATTCTATGAAGTGGTGTATTTTGAAATAAATAGTCAATCCATAAGCGATAGGCTTCAGAACCGTAACCACCATTCCAATACGCTGAAGGGTAAGTGACAATCCCTGTCTCAAGCCAATTTGTGTTTGGGTCAACCCAATGAGCACCGACAACCCCTATAAATTGTCCATTTACAGTCATCATTAAAGTGTTTGGAATACCTTGAAATAGTTCGTCATCGTTCGCCCATTCCTTCAAAAATTCATTTTTTGTCAGATGCTTTTCAGGAATATATGGACCATTCCACTGCTTTGCCGCTTGTTCTTCATCAACATATTTCCAAAAATATAAAGCATCTAAATCAGCAGATGTAGCAGATCGTAACGTCACTTTTTTTCCAACTATATTTACCATCATTATCATTCCTTTAGATTTTTAACAAAAAAAAGCTGCGGCGTTTGCATGCCACAGCAATTCAAAGGATTCCCTTTATGCGTGTTCATAACTATTATACCATAACTTGGTAGACTATAGCTATTAAAGGAAATAAAAACAATTTATTGGTTGAAAGGATTTTCGAAGTAGCAAGGAAATCATAAGTTATCCAAATGGAAAAAAGAAAATTCTTAACCAAGCAATGATTCATTTTATAATAAAATGGACTTTCGAAAACTGACAACAGCTCAGATTATAGAGTATTAAGATGAATTGTAGTATGAAAAAAGATGGGATTCCCCATCTAATTACGTGTCTTGTCTAACTTGTCAGCAATATTTGCTAATAACCTATTGCGTTCCTTCTGTAAGCTAATCAATTTAATCATAAACCAAATGACAAATACGAAAGGAATAAAAGTAAATAATAGTGATAGTATAGGTAATATACTTAGCCCGGTATCAATAGCCATTGTCGTATTCATGAAGAAAACTCCTTTTTGAAATATTATACCATAATAACAAAAATTAGATAAAAAATTTTGCGGAATAAAGCTATTGCAATGCTAAAATTATTTTCCCCTTACTCAAAGTCTTTCACTAAACTTGCTTTTGTCTTTTCTAAAAATCTCTTATAGATTTCATAGTGGTCTTTTAGTTGCGTATGTAATTCAGCACGTTGTTCAGGTGTTTCTGCTTCTCCGTAGGCTTTTAAACTTTGGGCGTATGTATTTTTTGTATGTACATAATCCATAAAAACTTGTTCCTTTATATGGGGTTCTAATTGTAGTCCACCACCAGTATAGTTGGCAACATCTTCATATGCTTCTTGCAGCGTATTAAACAATTGCTCTCTTTCGTCATCGGAATATGTTTCTGCAGTTTCTTGGAATAACAAAATACGCTCTATAGGTTTTTGAATAATGGATAATTGATCGTAAAGTTGGGCCCGATAAGTAGTCATTAATTGGTGTTGTCGATAAAAAACTGTACCGATGACAATGAATACTATCAATAGTCCTCCTAAAGTGAGTTTTTTCATTCATTTTCAATCCTTTCGTTGCTTTCCGTAGTGTATCAAAGGGCAACCTACACTCTACTATATCATGCATAAAGGATGATATAAATGCTTTGTCCTTCATTAAGATGTTAACGCGAAATTCTCATGTTAATCGTTTTCCTTAGTAATAATTACATGTTAACCCTACAATTTCCCCTTACAAATAATGAAATTTATTACTATACTAGAGTAAATTTGTTAAGTAGGAGATTTAGTATGAGAACGTCAGTACCTTGCCCAAATTGCCAAACGGACATTACGTTAGAAGATTTTGAGGATTTTTCATCGCCATTTACGATGAAATGTCCATACTGCAACGCCAAATTAAAAGAAACCAAAGTAACCCCATTTCTTCTAATTGGTTTAATTGTGATCATTCCTGTATTTATTTTTTTAACGGAGACGTTAATCGCTGCACTGTCAGGCATTATTCCAGTTATTGAAAAAATACCTACCTTTATCGTATTTATTGGACTGTTATATCCTTTATATGCTTTTTATGAGCGATTTAATGGACTTGTTATGTTTAATAAAGGGAATGTACAACTGAAAAAACGACAGTAAAAAACGTATGACTTACGTATAAATATTTTTTAACAAGCCTTATTCCTAACATGAGTAAGGCTTTTTTAATTCTTTCATCGATTTGGACATAACAATGAATTAATAGAATTGAAAATCTGTGTCAATATCCCTGTTCCCCAATTACAAATTGTGTTGCACAATACTCCTATTGGATTTAATTGTGGTAAAATATGTTATTATAGGTTACTTAAAAACTGGAGGTTATCTTATGAAAAACAAGATCGTTGCCACTTTAGGAATAACAGGAGTTTTAGCACTAACTTTTGGTCTTGCGAATAACATGCAAAGCTCAACCGTATCAGCCCAAGAACAACCTGACAAAATTACGGTTATCACAACTGAAGAACAAAATATGGTTGAAAGTCTTTCAACGAATGAAGGTTTTGTACCTCAAGCGAATGGAACCGGATTCGTTTTTGAAAAGGAAAAATTAACTGCTAGCAAGGATAGTGTAATTGTGATTACAGCGCAAGAACAAAATATTGTCGAAGAAATGGCCGAGCAAGCAGGATTTGTACCACAAGAAGATGGGTTTGGGTTCTTTTATATAAAAGATTAACTTTGAATTTTATTGAAAGATAGCATTAGTTGAAAACGATAGAGTTGCCTATGCAGCTCTTTTTTTACTATTAATGTAAAGTGGCAGCGCAGCAATGGGGGATAAGAAATTGTTTATTATTAGAACCGTTATTATTTGGATCATTATATCAACGATTTGTAATGCGTATTTTATGACTTTTCCGAGACTCATTTTCCGGAAAAGAGCATATCCAGCAAACTATTTAATAACCCGAAATCATCGAATTGCTATACAAAATAATAGAGAATGTGCAGCATTTTCAACAGCATACGTGTTGCGTCATTTTGGTTTAGATGCTGATGGTGAAGCGTTATATGTTAATTTCCCAAGTAAATTAAAATCGGGAAATATATATCCAAAAGGGATCCGAACGGTGTTAAAAAACAAGGGATTTCATACAAATTATTATAAAGGAAATATTCATACATTAAAGTATGAAGTTAGTAAAGGTACGCCGGTCATTGTTTTTATAAAAGTACGAAAAGATCTTAACCATTTGCATTTTGTGCCAGTCGTCGGTTATGACAAGGACTATATTTACCTTGCCGAGTCATTGAAGGATTTGGTGAATAATCAAGATGATAACCATCACTATAATCGGAAAGTTCCAATTGCTGAATTTAGGGCATTGTGGAATGTAAAAACTATTTATATGCCTTTTTATAGTAATACTTATATAACTATTACACAGCGCTATTTAAAGGAGTGAAGGAGTAACAATGCAAAGTTTTAAACGCTACTGTTCTTGTATCATTATCCTGCTGTTGTTAGCAGGGTGTGCGGATGTTGAAAAGGATAAAAAGATTGCCGCAACGCAGTTAACGATTGAGCCCTATACGAAGAGTGAAAAAGAAAGTCTGCTAATTAGCAAAACAGGGGTAGGAAATATTGAATATTTTAAACTAAATGGTAATTTAGCAGAAGAGGATGATTTGCAATTTTCTGTGGAAGTATATAAAAAAGGTCAGCTAAAAGAGGAATTACTAAAAAGCTGGGGAGTCATTGAAAAAAGCTATCAAAATACTTTTATATCCTTTGGAATAAGTGACTATAACCATGAAGTTCATCTCTTAAAATTATTATCTGGCATACCTTCTGGGATTGTTTCGACAACTTACCCCAATAGTATGACGGCTTTTTCTTTTAGTAATTTAATAAGTGAACAAGTTACGTTAACAAAAAATAAACCTCTATATTTGGTCGCATGGCTAGGCACTACAAAAAATGAGCTGCGTACAGTCGGAAGCGAAAAAGGTGAATTACCTGCTGGCATAGAAGAAGCTGAGCTCGCATTTTTATATAAAGTATTATGGACTGATCAGGAATGATTGAACATTCACACTAGGAACAAGGCTTAATAAACTAATGGTGTTGCATTCGCAGGCACGATAAGTAAGTTGAATAAAGAAGGAGATGGAGACGAATGAATATTTTCTCATTGTTTGCCGTTTTATTTATCGCACTTATGGTATCAGTTATTTATGAAGTAAAAAAGAAAAATGATGTAAAACTTGAACAAATCAAGTTAGAAAGAGATAAAATAGCATTGGAACGAAAAAGATTAGAAATGGGCAATAAAATAGATTAACTTAAAAAAGGATACGATTGTGCAGTAGAGCAGTCCCCATATTTGTTTTGGAGGTATGTTAAGTGAAGATGAAAAAAATTGATCATGTTGCGGTCATTGTAAACGATCTCTCTGCGGCTAAAGCTTTTTTTGTCGATTTGGGACTTGAGGTGAAAGGTGAGTGGGAAATGGAAGGGGATTTGATGGGCTATGCAGCTGGTCTTGATAACGCTAAAGTCGCATGTGTTGGATTAGGAACACAAGAAGGTCAAACGTGGCTCGAGTTAATCAAATTTATATCGCCGGCAAATGACATAGAAATAAACCGACCTTTAGCCAATACGCTAGGTATAAGACATATTGCATTTTCAGTAGAAGACATTGAAGCCGTTGTTGCCAAGTTGAAAATAAAAGGATTCGAACTCTTTAGTGACATTCAGCAATATGAAGAAAGTTATAAATTATGCTATGTTCGTGGACCTGAGGGAATTATTGTAGAATTAGCTCAGGAAATCAAATAATGCTTGTGAGGCATGGTGGGCTTGTAAAAAGCTGTTGTTCGTGAACCTAAATTTTTTACTTCGCTGGAAGCGGTTTTTCAAATACTGCATTCTCCATTCAAAAGAGGGTAGTAAAGTTTTGAGAGTGAGATTTGTAGAAAATTGTGTAAATTATAAGCCCTTTATAATATTATTATGTATAGTAAGTTTGTAGCTAAATTATCAACAAGGAAATGACATGATATCGGAGGACTCTAATGACACCAGCGCAAATAGTGAAAAAATTTTTTGAGGAAGTACGTTCTGGAAAAAATCCAGATTATGCAAGCGAATTAATGGCAGAGCATGTGTCTGCACACCAAGTGATTGCTGAAGAGGAATTAACGGTGTTAAGAACGCCAAAAGATTATGCCGATCATGTAAAAGAAATGATAGAAGCATATGGCCATTTTACATTAGAAATTCAAGAGTTCATCGTTCAAGATAGTAAAGTATATGTACGCTGGAAACAAGTTGGTACGCATGTTGGAGAGGTTGATGGATATCAGCCAACAAATCTCCCAGTTATCGAACTAGCTAGTGCAGTCTATCGAATTGAAGATGAAAAAATAGTAGAATATTGGATACAAATTGACAGAGCTGGTATTGAAAATCAACTTATTCGCAATCAAAATAATTAACATCCTTCGGGGTGTTTTTTTTTTTTCTTTTGAAAGAGAAAGACAAATTTCTGCGGTGACAATCATCATTCAACGATTGTTAGTACAAATTACGCAAAAATGGACATACGCAAGACCACTTTAACATCTCGATTGGAACTATTTAGGAGGATTATGTAGCTGAAATAGAGAATTAAATATATACCACATTATAGAAAGAAGGAGAAATATGTTAGATATTAGATTAATTGAACCGGAAATGACGTATACACTTAGGCAAACTGTTTTGCGGCCAAACCAACGTATTGAGGAGTCGATGTATGAATCAGATCATGAAAAAGAGTCTTTTCATGTAGGTGCTTTTTATGAAGGAAAACTAGTGAGTATTGCAACTTTTATTATAGAAAATAACGCTGCGCTTTCTAGAGAAAGCCAATACCGTTTAAGGCAAATGGCATCATTAGCGGAATATCGAAAGTTAGGTGCTGGAAGAGCAGTAGTAAGTTACGCTGAAAATATTATAACAGCACGTGGTGTTAATTTTCTTTGGTGTAAAGGAAGAACGAGTGTTCAAAAGTATTATGAAAAATTAGGTTTTGAGCCTTTTGGCGATGTTTTTGACTACCCGCCTATCGGTCCTCATATTGTGATGTTCAAAAAACTAATTGAAAAAGACTAGATAGAAATATGCATTTTCTAGCCAAGAGGCTGAAGTGAAATTTTCACCAGAAAAATACCGGGAATTAATAAATCAAATTATGCACTTGAAGCTAAATATGACAGCAATGATAAGTTAATATTTTCAAAACCACCTTGGTACATAAACGAGGTAATGGAGAGAGGGAATTTATTTGATGAAACATTCTTTCGTTTTATATATTTCAATTTGTTTGATGCAATTATGTATATTAACAAACATAACTTTACTAGATGGTAAATGGGACGGAATTACTTTATGGTTGTGTACGGGGATCTTTATTTTTGCATCAACAATATTTGGTTTAAGTCGAAAAGATTTCTCTAAAAAAAGCTAGTTTTAAGTGAGAATTACACAGTGAATTGGGATGGATAAATACGTTATTAGTATTAAAAGGGGTGAACAGCTTGAAGTATTTCCTAAATATTTCATTTGGATACAATAGAAGTTCATACGCAAGAAATTCCTCAATTTGCAAAAAGTAGTACACCGTTTCTATTTTGATGCTATAATTTTATGTGGATTTTAATTCTAGAAGGAAGTGAATTCATGAGAGATTTAGATAAAATCAAACTTGTGAAGCCACCATTTCCCAAGCTACGATGTTTTTCTTTCAAACCTATAATGATCTAGGAGAGGTTTATTTTGAAGAAAAACATCGGAAACAATACACCTAGCTTATTATTACTAATTGTACTAGTAGGCTTCCCACAAATAAGTGAAACTATTTTTAGCCCAACTTTACCCTCTATCGCAGAAGTTTTTAGAACTTCTATGAATGAAGCACAGCTAACGATGAGTGTGTATTTTATCGCATTTGCTGTTGGCGTATTTTTCTTTGGGCGTTTATCCGATAAAATTGGACGACGCAAGGCGATGCTTTATGGTCTGTTGATCTATTTTATTGGTAATGTACTTTGTTTATTAGCAAATGAAATGGCAGTTTTATTAGTCGCACGCTTTATACAAGCGTTTGGTGCAAGTGTTGGTTCAATTGTGACACAAACGATTTTACGTGAAAGTTATTCTGGTGTTGAGCGTCATAAATTGTTTGCTCAAATTTCAGCTGCCCTTGCTTTCACACCTGCTCTTGGCCCGTTAATCGGAGGTTTTACTGATTATTATTTTGGCTTTAAAATCGTATTTTGGGTATTAGTTACGATGAGCATTATCATATTTTGCTATGCCTATTTTCGCTTACCTGAAACAATGTTATTAACAAATGAAATAAAGCCTTTACTACCAATCGTAAAGCGCATGATTAGACATACTCGTCTATGGCGCTATTGCGCATTAATTGGTGGCATGAACGGTATTTTATTTAGTTATTATACCGAAGCACCTTTTATTTTTACGCAGTACTTTACACTAACTAGTGCGATGTATGGTTTTTTAGGCATTATTGTTGCGCTCGCTTCTATCGCAGGTGCGATGCTATCTAAGCGACTTGTTAGCCGTACAAAACCTGAAAAGATTATTGTACGGGGCTTAATCATTATGCTTATTGGCACATTTCTCGCGATTACGGTATATTTTTTACCGATGGCATGTCAAATGCCAACTATGATTGTTAGTGTGTTCTTTATTTTATTTGGTATAGGTACCGCTTTACCAAACTGTTTAAGCCTAGCGCTCATTGACTTTCAAGATGTCATCGGTTCTGCCGGTGCGCTATTTAGCTTAGGTTATTATTTAATCGTCAGCGTGACAATCTATGGGATGTCCATTTTTCATAATGGAACAGTTATTGCAATGCCTCTATATTTTTTAGCACTTGGGATCGCTATGTTTTTAATAAGTTTTCCGTTACAATATAAAAAAATATGATGTGATTCTATAATGGTAGGACTACTGTCAAACCGATTATATTTCATTATCATAAGAATAAAATTTCAAATTACTAAAAGTATCCTCTTTTGAGGATGCTTTTTTTGAATCAGCAAAGAATTTGTAAGAAAGCAGTTTCGGTTAGTGTGGAGTGCAGTGTAATAGCAAGAAAATGTTCAGCAAGGTAAAAACTTGCTGAACATTACTTACTTTAAAATTCAATGTTACTAATTTTATAGTCATTGAATTAATACTAATTAATGAAATCTTGAGGTACACATTCACGAACTCCAGAATTTCTTAATGAGTTAAATAAAGCTGCACTGATTCTTAAAAGGACATTGTTATCTGTCCCATTTTCTAAATCATAAATTACAAAATATGAATTATCGACGGAGAAAATACATTTCCGCTCTAATTTAAATCCAGGTGGTACAGGTGGAAGAGTAAAGCGTGGGACAATAACAGGCGTATCTCCCTCATTTCGAATTAAATTGAAAGTTTGTTGATCAATCTCATAAATATTAACTGGATCAATCTCCACACCTTTTTCTGGAATTGTAATTTCATCCTCAACTAAGAGAAAAAAGCGTTCGTTGCGAAAATTGAAAAGACTTCTCGCTCCAATTTCAAATGATGCCATTTTAACTATCACCTCCTATCTATTTCCTATCTTATTCATATCAAATGCTTCTCTTTGGACATTTAGGAAGGGAGAGCGAAGATATAGTGAATATTCCATTTTGATATATAACATTTGTCATGTTGTTTCCTATTAAGATCAATTTAATAGTGATAAAGAAACTATCTAGGATTGAAGTCACTTGAAGTAGAATGTTACAGTAACTTACTTATCAAACATTTCTACCAATTTATTAGGAGCTTTATATAGAAACTTGGGGGGAATGAACAAATGAAGAGGCAAAAGGGGTGGAAATTTGATTTTGCTCTAATCGTTTCGCTACTGATTTTTCTTGATAAGGACAAGGGCTAACACCTCTGTTGTCTTATGAATTCCTTCCTCTAACGATGGAAAAAACAAGAAGTTCCTTTTCTTCTGAACATCCTTCGAAAAGGTAGTCATATTTTTAACATTGGATTCGTTGTTTAAATTATTCAGATATTTTTGTATAAGATTTAAAAACATAGTAAAATAAATTATATGAACATGTTTTACGTTACGGAAAACCATTTTTAGGAGGTCGAGTTTATGAATGATAAGAAGAAGGGGAAATTACAAATCATAGGAATTGTTTTAATAGTATCACTTTTCGCTGTAGCGTTTGTGACTTTTTTCTTAGGTCATTACATGGCGGGTTCAGTTTTATTTGTCATCTTTATCATTCTTGTCAATGCAATAAGTGGGTGGACGAGAATCAAAAATACAGAGTACATTCATTTTAAGGAGCATAAATATAATGAAAAGTGGTAATTAAACTCACTCTTTTACTTTATAGCCAGATTCTCATAACAAAAGCCATTCATTTTAAGTGGCTTTTTTTGTTTACCCTTTTCCAGTAGCCTCTCAGATAGGATAGCTGGTCTATAATATTAATAGGTGTTTATAAAGTAGAAAAATAAATTAGTGGGGAAGGGAAAAAGCAAAAGGTATTAATCCTCTTGCTTTTTTTCTGAAAATAAAGAAAAACTAAATGCAATTAACATTACTATTGAAAAAACAATGGATGGAGTGGATTTATATAGATGGGATGCAATCAATAATCCAAAAGCAATAATAATTGTGACTACACGCAGTATCATATCTGTTTTTTTACTAGGATTGAAAAAGTCTTGAAGTATGCTAAGTATAGCAATGAACCCTACAAAAATAAGATACAAATAAAGGATGAATGGCTCTAAATAGTCTGGACTAAATCTAATTAATCTTACTGTAAAATAAAACAAAACAACGTATTTTAGATATTTAAAAATGCCGCGCAAAGTATCACCTCATTTTAATAATAGTTTATCTAAATAATGTAAGTCTAGAGGAGGATTGGAATTAATTTATCTAATTATTTTGTAATTTAATTGGTTATTTATGTTAATATGTAATTTGTATCTGGGAATCCATAAATGAAACGGTACATTTATCACGTGAACATATTTACATTTTATTAGGGGGACATATGAAAACTCACTATTATTTAGGTTGGTTTAACCAGTTCTTTTCTGAGAAATTAGCTAGGGTATTACGAGAGGATATCACGGATAGAAAATCGCTTGTTATGATTAGCTCAAATCCATCTAATTATGAAGAAGTTGGGGCTATTGAACGCTCGTGGCTCAATCAGGCAAGCATTATATTTGAGGAATATCATGTAATTAATTATTGCGTTCAAAAGGAAAATGCGCAAACCTTTATTCAAAATGCGTCGGTCATTTTCTTGTTGGGTGGAGATACACTTAAACAAAATGAATTTGTGATGGAATATGAATTGTCGGATTTGATTAAAAAAAGCAATGCCGTTGTGATGGGCGCAAGTGCAGGAGCAATCAACATGTCCGCAAAATGGTTATGCTCAAAAAACTTTGGTTATAAAGTTGAAATAAGCTCTTTTTACGATGGAATTGGTCTTGACAATTTTTGCGTCCTGTCTCACTTTGATCTTGAAAATAACATTGCAGTGATTCAAGACGAGCTCTCTTCCTTTTCGGAAGAGATGAATATTTATGCCTCGAACAAAGATTGTGCTGTACGTGTAAAGGGAAATAAAATCGATATTTTAGGCAATGTATATTTAATTGCACACTCACAAATTCACAAATTGGATGAAACGCTTTAGTAATAAATAATACCTTTTTAGTGGAAACCTAGATTTACTTGAAAATCAAAGTTAACCTTTCATTGGACTCTTTAGATAGCAAGATTCAGGTGGAGCCCTGATTCATTTAATATACGCTGCGATGACATTCTTCTCGACGTTCAATCGGATTTAGTTGATGAATAAAATGAACAGAACAGTAAAACTTGTCGTATCCTGCGCTTACCCGGGAAATTATTTTAATTTCCTAAACTTAAATACTACATTGCCCACGCCGCTTTGCAACCCAAAAGAGTAGAAGCGAAAGCAAAGGGTATCCGATTAACAACAGCCTGTGTGCTAATAATTTCAGTTCGTTATAAGTGATCTTTACATACATAAATGTAGGGGAAATATTAATTATCTCTTTAAGTATTGCGAGCATATAATGATTTAGGATGTATCTTGAAATGAAGGAGGTAAGAGCTTGGGGAAGGATAAAAATCAAAACAATCAAAATAATCCATCTTCTGACTCCTTAGATTTATATGTCGCTAAACTTGCGTTTGTTGGAGCTAGCATCGCGACATTGGGAGATGGTTTGACTGCTGTTGCTGCAGGTATTGCATTAGAGGCTTTAGAAAAAAAAGAACAATCCAATAATAACAGTCCACAAAGTCAGAATGGACAATCAAAACAGTTAGAAAAAATGCAAAAACAAATTGATGATTTAATAAATGAATTAAATCAAGTCAAGAAAATGTTTAGGTGGTGATTACTTACAATTATTTTGCTCCGATTCATTGCTTATGCCCAGAAAATAGATTGGATAACATAAAAAAATATGTAAATGGGTTGAAATGATGAAGGAAATTCCTAACGATAACTGTGTTTTAAAAAATTACGGAAAGTATTACTAATCGGTGTATTTTATTATAAACGTATGCATCACCTCAAAGTTACATAGGGCTTAATAAGGAGTGAAGAAGTGGTTATCAAGTGAAGTTCTTCCTCTTTCGTTTTACAAAATAAATGTGCAGTAGCTCTATTACAGGTGCTAGTGATCTATCGACAGTTGCCACTTAAATTTAATAGACGGATGAAAGCCTTATATTGAGTACCGTAAGGCTTTTTATCATGTTGTTACAATGACAATCACTGCCATTTTTACTAGTATTAGAGTGGGGGGTGTGTGATAGATGACTAAAATTAAAGTTATTGATAGTCGAAAAAAACAAGATTTCGAAAATAAAGTGAACGAATGTTTAAAAGAACTTCAAGAACATGAAATTATTGATATCAAGTATTCTGCTAGTGTTTTGAATAGCTTAGGTTTACCTTTAGTTTATTCGGCAATGATAATTTATAAATGATGTGCTAGGTATTGGGAACGTTATAGGGTAGTCCAAGAAGAACACATTTTTCGATGTAGATAGGAAATTATCTTCCTATTATTCAGCAGTTTGATGTGATTGCTAAATAAACAACGCTGTATTTCTTTAGAGAACAAAATTCTAACGAATGTGCCATATTGCAAGTTGGGCAGTATAACAAAAAGTCACTAATGTTGTTCAATCAACGTTTGTGACTTTTTTTAATAACAATATTAATTTAGTTTTCTATGCAAAGAACAGCTGATTCACTTTTCAGCAGCACAGCACCTCAATCAACCGTTTTAAATGAAGCAGTCGGGCACCGAGAAAGAGGCTAGATTATACTTCTTTTTCCTATGCATCAATTGTTTCGATATAAAATTCAGTTACTTGAGTTTTTTCATCATTTGTTTTAGCTTCGCAATAAAGTACTATGGGGATTTCTTCATTATCAAACCATAAATAGCGTACTTCAGAGACAAAACCACTTTTATCATTGTATTCGTACACATCTATGTCCATGTTTTCATCACTAGGTGGCAAAGTGAGAGTACCTTGCATTGAAATAACTTCTTTTAGCAACTTTTCAGTTTCATCGTTAATTTTATTCTCTTCTTTAAGTTTTTCATAACGAACGTTTACTAGATCAACGAGTGTTTCTTTAGTACATTGTATTATCTTTTCTTCAATAGTCATAAATACGCTCCTTAAAAATGTGGTAAATTTAACTAATTTAATAGTATCATAAGCATTGTAAGAATTGCATACTTTCAAAATTTCCGTTTTTTCAACATTTGGTAAAATAAAAAAGAGAATTGTAAACTAGAGAGAGTTCGTTTAAGAAAATGTTTCGTAAAATGGAATGTGTAATAACCTAAAGATTAGGGAGAGAGGGCTTTTGAGGGGGAAGATATACTTTTGAGGAACAAAATTTTACTGAACAATATGAAGAAAGAAAAGAAAAAGGGTCACCGTCCTGGGAGGCGACCCTTCAATCGGAATTTTAAAGTTTAGTATGAGATGAAAGTAGCACCGACAATAATTAAAAGAATAAATAGTACAACAACTAATACAAACTGTGAACCATTACCATAACCGCCGCTGTTATAGCCACCGTTTTCAATACCACCAACATTTCCACCATAGTAACTCATAAAACACACCTCCTTTCTACAATTTATAATATGTTAGCTAATAAGAAGGAGTGGGGTGTTAAACCATTTAGCTAGTGAAATAAAAAAATATACCTAGATAAGATAAGAAAGTAAAAAGGGCCACTTGGGATGGAGTGACCCTTAAAAAAAGTAAAGGAGGCATAAAGCTAAATTAGCTTTACCTTACTATTAATATGATGTGAATGCTAGGTTTGTATAGTGAATTGCCTGAGGGCGTTAAAAATAAACGTAGCACTTAAAATAAATTAACAAGTACGTAGTAAATAAAAAACAACAAGTAGGGAGGCGTATTAAAAGCACCTTTGATAAATTGTTCAGTAATCGTTTGTGCGTTAATTCGTGAATTTAGATAACTTATCCACTTCTTCAGGGGTAATGCTTTGAACCTTATAAGAAATAACTGCCTTGTTTGAAATGACTTTATACTTTTCTGAAGGTAATCCAGGAGGTATACGAAAAGTGATGTTAATTAGTTTATATGGTGGACTGTGTGCACCTTCAAACGAAATCACCCTTAAACTAACATCATAAAAGTCATTTTCTCTATTTCGTTCAATCTTTTCGATTCTTGCAAATTCAAATAAATGATTATCACCATAGGAAGCCATTGTTTCAAGAATTGATTGACCTAATTCACGTAAAAACGCTAACTCGATTACACTCGGTGGTTGATCAAGTCGGAAATATTCAATATCAGTCTTAGCAAAAGCAGAATTTATACCAAGTAAACTCATTAAAAAGAACGCAATAATTAGTATTTTTCTCAATTGTTTATAAATCCTTTCCGTAGTTGTTCTTGTTATCTGCCAATATGAAAGTTTTATGCATATCCATTCGTTTTACTTAAATTAATCGCATAGGTAGTTCAATGATCGGTTCACATTCTTGCATAATGCTTCCAATTTAAGTTAGAAAATTATGTTAAAATATAATAAATGGAAATGAAAGGAGGGAACAAATGAGGAAATCGTTGCAATGTACGCCGTATTTCTACCGTTTGTTATAGGTGAAACCCCATTTTAAAACAATAACCATGCCGCAATTACAAGTAATGAATAAAATACAAGATAATTGGACGTGGAGATTGTGAAGTATAGTAGTTCAAAGTGATTCATATAAAACATAATCATTAAAGGAGAAAATGAAATGAGTATTTATTTAGTATTACTACCAATGATCAGCATGTTGTTAGGATTGTACTTAGTGTGTCTAGGACTCTGGGAATTAAGACTCGGTATAGATAAAAAGAGATTTATAACCTTCTCGTTTTCAGGACTATTTTTGATCTTTATTTTACCGAATATGTTTGGGTTTCTTCAATTTAGTTTTTAATAACGTCTAAAAAATAGCTATCTACTAACCGAAATAACGGGATCTTTACGAAAGAGTAATTAGTTGGTTTCTAAGATTTTATTCCACCTATATACTGTATATAAATGTTAATTAATGTATAATGTGGTATAAAAGAATTTATGTTAGGGGTGATTAATTGCATACAAAAACAGAAATATTTCAGGACATTGTAGCCATTATATCAAAGGATTATGCAGGGTTTTTAGATAAAAAACATATTAACTGTCCTAATCATTATCGTATTACGGATGAAATGGATGAAGAAGAGTTTGTACAAACCGTAGAAAACTATTTGTTAGATTTTAATGATGGTCATCTAATATTTACTAAAAAAAACAATACAATTCCGTTTAAAGGATTTAAAGTACGTCGTTTTCAAAATGCACTTTATGTAACAGAGATTCAAGGCGAACAGCGTTTACAAATTGGGGATGCAATTTTAGCATTGGATGGACGTTCAATTGAAGAAATTGCAAAAGAGCAATATAAAGTTTTAAATGACAGTATTCATGAAAGACAATCATGGAATAAAGCATTAACATTTGTTAATTCAATAAAAATTCAACGAAAGAGTCAAATATATGAAATCGATTTAAAGGAATACCCAAAACCTGCTTATTGTCCTGAATATTCATTTAAACAGCTAAACTCATATACTAATTATATAAAAATTACGGATTTCACACAAAGTGAACCAATTCAAAAAATCGTGCAAGATAATTTTAAAGAATTAAACGAAGCACCTAACCTAATCATCGACGTACGTCTAAATATTGGCGGAAATGATTTATTTTATTTCCCACTTTTAGATTATTTATTTGATCAAAAAATATACTTCTCAACACTGTTCGAACCAGATGAAGTTTCATATATAAACTTTACTGAAAACAATTGTAATTTATGGATTACTACTTTAAAAAATTATTTACAACAACCGCTAGATGATGAAACAAAAAAATGGATTGAAATGGAAATTGAAAAATATCAAACTTATAGCGGGCAAGGGTTGTTATCACTTCATCAAGAAATCGACTATCTAATTAATGGTAGAGAGTATCCAAAAAATGTGTATATATTATCCGATGTGACTTGTGGTAGCTCGGGAGATACATTTGTGAAAAACACTAAAAAATCGCCTAAAGTAACGGTCGTTGGTAGAGCTACAATGGGCATTATCGATTACTATAATGTTGTAACTAAAGATTACGGTGACTATGAATTTATATATAGTACTTCTAAATTGAACGAAAAATATCATTGTAATGAAACAGGTGTAATACCACATATTCATATTCCTTGGACACCTGAACATTTGAAAAATGATGTAGATTTAAATTACGTATTAAAATTATGTAAGTCGACTGAATAACAAATATTGATATACGAACTAACCTTCCAAATGAAAGCTTGTCACATATTGTTGTTAAATCAACGCATGTGACTTTTCTTATGTACATTATTTTTTTCAGTCCTTCATGACAAGAGTAGCGAGTATTTTTTCTGTTTATAGACATTCAAAAAACAATAGCACGGCTATTTAACATTTGGGTAAAAGGTTTGCAAAATGAAGCAAATAGGACCTTGCTTTATTGTTTTTGGAACGCCATCCATTTATAGTTAAAAAATTTTTGCTGTACAATTAAAAAGGAGTGGAATGATGTTTTTCTTAACACGTGAACGACAGGAAGTTTTCGATGCAGCTCATACATATCCATTTGAGGAAGAGTTCGATAAAGAATTTGAAGATTATTTATATGAACGTTTAGCCGAGTATAGAGATGTCTTACCACAAAAGTTTCAGCCTGAAATTAGCGAACGAACTTTATTCCAAAATGCCATTTTAATGGAAGGGTTTGAAGAATGGTGCAATATGACAATTGAGCAGTTCACAACTAACAGTAAGGTTGTTCACCAAAAGCGGGAAGCAATTGTTGATCGCTTGCATCCGTCTGCACAAACCGTTTTTTCACAATCATTTCATGATGGAAAAATTTTAAGTGCTGAGCAACAAGGAAAAAATTTTATGCTTCTATTAGATATGAGTGGCGGGTTTACAGTCGAGTCAATCATACAATTAGTTTTTCATGATGTAGAAACAGCAGGCCATTTAGAGGGCTTTTACGTGTATGACGAGCTTATAAAGATCGAAGATAGATATGCCTTACGCGTTTTATCAAGTTTTGGTAGCCCCTATGCTGAATGGACAATTTGCTTCAAAGATGTGACAGCAAAATACTTGTATCGTCCTGCGGTTTATATAGAACCTGGAGAAGTCGCTACGTGGGAGGATTATGTTATTGCGCTAAATCTAAATGACAAATACTTTATTGTAAAAGATAGGGAATTTGTCGAGATTCATTTAGCTACTCTTTCACAAACGGATAATGGGATTTTTGCTGGAGAAGTTCTTCTTGGAGATACGTTTGAGGAGGCGAAAGAGCGAATTTATTGTGCTACTTATGAAGATCCATATGCTCATTTTAGTGAGCCTATTCCGATTGATGAATTGTTATGTGCAATTTTTGATGTAGAACAAAATATACGAGTACGTGCCTTCAACACAATTTATGCACTAGGAGAAGGCGCTGCATATATCGTGAATGCTGCGCTACGTAAAGTCGATAAAAGCACAGATGACAATCTGTACTTTGGTATTATTGCTAGTCATTTCGATCAACTAGGTTGTCTGGAAGATGATGTAAAACTGAAATGGATTAGGGAATAAGAAGCATGCTGTTTAAGACTTTCCCTGACAAATCGAGATAAGACTGCTTATAACGCGTTATTCTACTTCAATTATAGGGGCTATACTTGAATATTACTGTACTGCAATCGTGCGCAGTACCTTCTGGAATGCTCGTGTTCACTTAAGGATCAGAATGTTGAAGGGAATTTATAATCTGCGCGAGTAGGTATTTTAGTTCCATTATGTTTATTTCATATAAGCTAAAAAATCATACATTATCAATGGCTTTTGAATTAACATAAAGACACGCAGAATAACTTGCTAGTCAAAAGTGAATTGGGAGAGAATCATGAAAAAAATAACGACGATTTTGAGCCTTCTGTTTATTTTAATAGCTTGTAATAATGAAAAAATAAACGAAAAACATAGACTATATTTAGAGGCGTTAGGTTGGTCAATTAAAGCTTTTGATACAAAGAAAACAATTGAATTATCTAAGGACTCGTTAGTTTTTTATAACACTGATCAATATTCTTTTCTTGAAAATTATGTAGGTAAAGAGTTAGTTGTAATGACATATGAATTACATGAGAAAGATATAGAAGGCGACAATATTCAAGCTATTTTATACGAGCACAACGGAGAAATCATAGGCTCAGTTGGAAAAATAAAAAATGCGACACCAGGCATATTAAATCTGGAAGATGATGACAGAATAACGGATGAATAACCCCTTATTAGCTCTAAAAAATGAATGTAAAAAATAATTTACACTTAATAAGGTTCCCAAATCAATTTTGAACCTCCATTAAAAAGTAATAATAGTATGATTTTTCTTATGGGACATTAATTTAATTAGCTTTTAATCAAGCTTGTTTTAATTAATGCCGTGAGGACATTTTTTAATCATACTTTTCAGATTGTGTCTTTAAGTACAAAAAAGGTTTAATGATATACTATTTACTGGTATACTAAAAACGATTGATTAATAACTTTTTTGGGGGAAAAGATATGAGTAAATTAATGCAAGATAAGGTTGGTATTGTAACTGCTGGTGGTTATGGGATTGGTCGAGCAAGTGCACTGAAATTTGCAGCAGAAGGCGCAAAAGTGGTTGTTTCAGATTTTGATGATGAAAAAGGAAATGAAACTGTTCAATTAATTAAGGAAGCTGGCGGAGAAGCAATTTATATACATTGTGACGTATCTTTTGAAGATCAAGTAATTAATTTAATTGAAAAAACAATAGAACACTATGGTCGATTAGACTGGGCACATAATAACGCTGGAGTTGGAGCTGTATCTAAACCAATCTCAGAAACAGAAACGGCTGACTGGAATAGAGTGCAGGGAGTTACAACGACAGGCATGTACTATTGTTTAAAGCATGAAACGAAAGCGATGCTTGAAACTGGTGGAGGCGCAATTGTAAACACTTCATCGACTTCTGGCTTAGTTGGGGCTCCAAACTTAGCCATGATGAGTGCTTCAAAATGGGCTATCAATGGTTTAACAAAGGCAGTCGCACTAGAGTATGGTAAAAAAGGTATTCGTGTAAACTCGATTTGTCCTGGTATGACAATCACAGCAGCTGTAGAACATTGGATGAAAGATGCGCCAGAACAAGCAGCAGCATTTGAAGATAAAATTCCGATGGGGCGTATGGGACGTCCAGAAGAACAAGCAAATGCAGCTGTATGGTTATGTTCTGATCAAGCATCTTATATCACTGGTGTAAACTTAGCAATTGATGGTGGAGTAACAGCAGAGTAAACGCTAAGTAAATTCATTACGAGGCTTGTTTGCGTTAAGCAAGAAATGCAATGAGTGCACTTGTAGTAGAAAAATAGCTAAAGACTTAAAGCGCCCAGTGAAATGGGTGCTTTTTTATGTTGTGAGAGCTATTGGGAGGGACAAAAATTTGTTACTGTCTCACGGGTAGTTCACATAACACTAAACTTTAATAGGATAGGGCAAATGATTGGTGATGAAATGAATGTAGTCGCAGTAAGTGAAATTGCAACAAGCCACGCAGTCTGGGCAAATGCGTGTTTAATTATTGCATTTGGAACATCCCTTGGTTAGAACCCAAAATTTATATCGACATATGACGTTGTATTTCTTTATAAAAGGTAAGTATTGAGCAGTACTCCAATACTGCTGAACTACCAGCACTTACTTTTGAGAGCAGAATTTGTATAGAAATATTCCAATTTGATATTTTTTGTCTTATTATTGAATTGGGAGGTGGATAAGATGTATAGTAATTCATCAAATATGTTTAAACAAACTTCAAATCTAATTAATGCATTAAAGAAATTAAAACAAAATCTAAATTATGTTAAAACCTATGTTAATTCAGATAAAATGCTAGCACTCTATTTTTTAAATAATGCCTATAGCGACTTTAATGTATTTAAAACTATCTTTCAATCCGTAACACCCGGCAATCCAAAAGTTGAAGAGTTTATAAAAGAGTTCGAAAAAATATTTGAAGGTGACAATAAGTATTTACTATCTATCGTTTATGAAAATGGAGAGGATACTTTCCATAAAGAGTTGGCGCTAACTATAAATAAAATCGAAACCTATTTATTGCATGAGTTAGAATTATACAGATAAATACTTCAAGTTAAAAAGACATTCCTTAAATAATGGAATGTCTTTTTTTACAATGGGAGAAAGTGATATCAACTATAAGTTTTGAATCCACTTTAAAATGAGGAAGCGAACAAGGAAAAAAGGATTCTCCAGCTTCAATACGAAAACTAATTTTGTGGTTAAGTAACCTTAAATGAAGCTCCTTTACCGAATGAACTATAGCTGCAGGACTTGCAGGTTACTTCTTTATTTTCATAGCGTCGACACACGCTACAGCCCAAAATTGGTTAAAGATAGTAAAATTAGTCATTTTCAGTCTCTTGTTAACGCGAAAAGTGAAAAATACATCGATATATAAACTTTCGAGATATTTTGAAGAAAAACTGAAAATAGATATAATTTTCTCTTTTTAGTATTAAGTTGATAAGTTATTCCAAACACTATATTGAATACTAAACCAAAATTTTCGGATTCAAAAACCCAAAGTAAATGAAATTTGAGGTAAGCTCGGAGCAAGACACTAAAAAACAAATTTGAATTCATATTTGACTTGGTGTAGCTCTGCCGTGGTTGCTAGAGTAAGCTAACTCTGCATTTATATCTCAATAGAGTAATAAACGAAAAAGACTTACACTCAGCTGTTACTAAATTTTACTTTTATACCATATTTATCAGATTTAGGTATAATGATAATAATCCTAAAATAAAAAGGAGCTGGATAGAAAAATGAAAGAAGATCTCATTACAGCATTTATTTTTATATTTCCATTTTTAGTAATAGCAATAACACTATGGATTAGAATCATAAAAGTAAATAGTACTATTCAAGTTGAACAAAATAAAGAAATTATCGAGCTTTTAAAAAAGAACAGTCGAGATAATTAATAAGTTATCAAAAAGATATCTCACAAAAGTGAGTACATGTTACAGAAGTAAAAGATATTATTAATGTTATAGATGTTAAATTTCAGGTTATTAAAAATTTATCTTGTAAAATTGGGAGTAGGACGGTGTAATAAAGTTTTCCTACCTCGATATTTATCAAATATTAAATATTAGGACAAAACAGAACTTCGATCGAACAGCGCTTGGCAGAATGTGGGACATACATGGCTGAAAAACAGGACGTATTACGGTTTATCGAAAGTCGTATTGGGGAGGAATATTAAGATGTCAAACCTTGAAAAAGAAGAAGCGCTAACAGGAGGGAATGTCTCTAACGTTTATCGTTCGGGAAATACCGTAAGACGAGAATTAAAGCCAGATAGTCCCAAAATTCATAAGTTATTAAAGCATTTGGAGAACAGAGATTTCAGTTATGCTCCAAAGTTTTTAGGTATTGATGAAAAAGGAAGAGAGATCTTATCATTTATTGAAGGAGAAGCTGGTCATTATCCTTTAAAAGAATACATGCGGTCTGATGATGTCTTATTTGAAATAGGAAAAATGCTTCGTCTTTATCATAATTCTGTGAGTGATTTTTCATTTGACGATAGTTGGAAATCGATAGATAACACTCCTCGACCATATGAGGTACTATGCCATAATGATTTTGCTCTATACAATATTATTTTTAAGGATAAAAGACCAACAGGCATTATTGATTTTGATGTTGCTGGACCTGGTCCAAGACTTTGGGACATAGCTTATACTCTTTATACTTGCGTCCCCTTAAGTAGATTTTATCTTACTGAAACAGGTGAGAAAATTTATTATAATTCATTACAGCATGCTAACCATATAAAACGAAGAGTTAGATTGTTTTTTGAATCTTACGGTGAGGAAATAAAAAACGATTATTTGGAAATGGTATTGCTACGATTAGAAGGGTTATGTAAAACAATTGCAAGAAAAGCCAATGAAGGCGACACATCTTTTCAAAAAATGGTAGATGAAGGGCATCTTGAACATTATCAATACGATATTAAATTCATACATCAACATAGTAAAGAGTGGATTTAAAGGTAGGTTTCTGTTGAACGGGGGCTTTTCAGGAATAAAAGTGTAGCCAAAATACAAATATAACGATCTTCCGCAATCGGGCGCGATTCTGTAACAAGAATCAGCGCTCGGTTTCATAAAGGCCAGATGGTTGAATAACAATTTTTTTAGGAGAGCTACCAAATGACGGATTAGGGACCTTTCTTCAACAAGTAGAGACTCAATTGCACTATTCATCAGTTTAATTTAAACATTAATGTTATAATTATACTTATTTGTGTAAAATGGAGTGATTTTATGAGGAAACTAATAGTTTTGGGGATTTTATTGTTATTATTTATAGTTGGTTGTTCAGCTAAAACCGATGAAGAAGTTAAAACCCTTGTAAGTAATTACTTAGAGGCTGTAGAAACAAATGATATATCATCAATAATAAAATATGCCGATGATGTAAGATTTCCAGATAAAGATGAGCAGAAAAAGCAATATTCAACTATAGATTCAGATATTACAGATACTAAAATAGTAGAGCTTAATAAGGTAAATGAAACGGAGTTTGAAGTCACTATTGAAGTGGTTGATAAGGGGAATTTAACTAAACTCACTTTCCCTGTTAAGAAGCAAAAAACGGGTTGGAAAGTTATTGTTGGACAAGACTATTCAACTTAACGTAAATAAGGGAAGTTTAAGTTTGGAACATAGAAAAACGTTCTTCTTCAATCTGGTGCGATTCTGTAATAAGGATCAGCGCTCGATTTCATTAAATGGCTATAGACTGTAGTTATTCTGATTCACATCGGTAAGTAAAGAAATATCCCAAACATTCCTAGGTGCTTTTTTTATCTAACGTTGCAGTATATTTAAATTTAATAGAGGGGACAGAGGATGGATAACCAATACTTCCTAGGTTGGGTACATTGGCATTGATAAATGTTGCACTTGCACAAGGGAAGAATAGAACGGGGTTTAATTGGTTCTTATTTTCACTTGTATTAGGTCCATTGGCAACACTAATTTGTTATTTGTTGAAAAGAGACAATAACACCACATATTAGTTCAACTGGGAGTTATAACGAATACATAAATAAACTTAATAACGGTCCCAAATGCAAGTTTGGGCGTACACCAAAAAGTCATGAATGTTGTTATAGGTGCGTCAAAAAATAATAAATCTACGTCTAGCAAAATTTAGCTAAATAGAAAGGGAGGATGGAATATGATTGTTAAAGTCGGATTTGATTATGAAGATGACATAGAGTATATGATTTGTCCTGCAAAAGTAGGGAGAAATATTAATCGATTACAAGAGGAATTTTGGGATTGGCTTTTTGATAGACAGAACCAACATCCTTATTGGTTTGAAGAAGAGGAAGAAGGAAATGTTACTTATGGTGTTTCTTACCGTACAGATGCTTTTATTTATTGGCTGAACAAGGTGAAATATAATAAAGGCAAGAATGTCGCGAGGTTTATAGAAGTTCCAAAGACACTGCCTAAAAAAACAATTAGGTTTTAATGGTTATAAATTATGCAATTTCATTCAAAATAACGTTCCCAAATTAAAGCTTGGACGTACACCAAAAAGTCACGAATGTTGTTAAATCAACGTTTGTGACCTTTCTTATAACATTTTTTATTCAGTTTTTTATGCAAAGAGGAGTTTGACTAGCTGAGTATTAATAATTTTAAATTTTTAAAATTCCTCTAATGTCAAGTAATCTTAACTGTTAACGACGCGCAACTAATTAAAGGATGAAACTTCAACTCATATGAGCCAGAGTGTTTCCGTTATAAAACTAAGTTGGGGTATTTAGGTATTTAAAGTATACTTTATTAAGAGATTTCTTTGTAGAATAAGTTAAATGAAAATTTTTAACAGAATTAAGAATATGGGTGTCGAACAAGAAATGAGGATTAAACGTATTATGTTAATAATATTTGTAGTAATTATTTTGGTTTTTGTGTTGATTCTTTCTGTGAGTTTTATAAATCATAAAATACAATTGTCAAAAGAAGAAGAACTATTTGTTCCGATTGGGCAACTTGTAGAAGTTAATGGTCATCAAATGCACGTTTATACAGAAGGAAAAGGAAAAGCTACTCTTGTTTTTATGTCTGGTGGTGGCACGAGCTCACCTGCATTAGATTTTAAATCACTGTATTCCTTGCTAAGTGATAAATATAAAATCGTTGTTGTTGAAAAGGCAGGATATGGATTTAGCGAAATCACAAATATTGATCGAGACATTGATACAATTCTAGCTGAAACAAAAGAAGCTCTTATTAAATCTGGTGTTAAAGGACCATATATTTTATTTCCTCATTCTATGTCTGGCATCGAAGCATTAAAATGGGCGCAAGACTACCCTGATGAAATAAAAGCTATTATTGGATTAGATATGGCAGTTCCAGCTGTATATGAAGAATTAGATATCAATATGTTCCTTGTTCGATTATGTGCTTTAGCTGCAAATACAGGTTTAACCAGATGGATTCCGAATCTTTCGCAAAGTGACGCAATAAAACATGGGAATTTAACGGATAAAGAGAAAAAGTTGTATAAAGCAATTTTTTATCGAAGAACGTTAACTAAAGATATGGTCAACGAAATAAACAATATAAAACCAAATGCACAAAATGTTAAAAAAGTTGGAATACCAAACATTCCGATACTTTTGTTTACATCGAATGGTGAAGGAACTGGTTTTGATAATAAAACATGGAATGGAATTCAAGAAGACTTCATAAGTATGATTAATAATGGTAAATTAATTGAGTTAGATTCATCGCACTATGTTCATAGTATTGACTATGAGCAAATAGCTAAGGAATCTGAAAAGTTTATAGAAAGTATAAATCATCAATAGCGAATAATTAACTATTATGTAGTACTAATGTTCAGGAATTAAGCACGTTAGTTCAAAAGGATTTAGAAAGTATAAAAAATATATAAAACGTTAATTCAAGCTTCATATTTTAAAGTTATACAAAATGGCGTGACGACTACGTATCAGTTAATCGGATTGTGCTCAAAAATGAGTGGGTTTTTTTGATATTTTATTTTGGTTGAACGAACGTAATAGCCTTCGACAATAAATAGTCCAAGGTGAACCAGCGTTAAATAATTGGTTGAAATAATAAATGGAAATATTTAGCCAACTGAAGTTGGTATAGAGTATTATTAAAGTAGAGAGATAAATAGAAATACAAATCGATTAACAGAAGGAGTTTGAGCATGATAAAACAAGCTGAATTACTATGGGAACGTATAATTGAAAAAGGCTCAAACCAAGAGATTAATTTTAAAGAAGCACTAAACCTTCAACCAAGTGCAACAGTTGAAGAGTTACAACTAATTGAAAGCACTATAGGAGTTTATCTCCCAGAAGAAATGAAAAGTTTTTATAGTGTTTATAATGGACAAGTTTGGGATTTAGGAGTAGAGCCTTTTGTTAGAAATTTAACACTCTCTCCAATTTCGGAAATTATTAAAAACTGGGAGTTTCTACAGGAAGAATTTGATCCTGATGACATAATGCCTGATATTAATTATGGTGCTGAGGTTAAACCATTTCTCTGGAATAAAAAGTGGATTCCCATTGCTGAAAATGGAGGAGGAGATTATCTTTGTCTTGACACCGATCCAACTGAGGCTGGAATATTTGGACAAGTGCTATATTTTTACCATGATTATGGCAATCGTTCAATTGAAGCAAAAAATTTATATGAATTTATAGAAGTTTGTTTGAATGAAGAAAGTTAAATGACAGCAAGTATTAAACAAATAAGACCACTTCAATATAGGCTGTCTTTATCAAATAAGTTCTAATAAATAATTTAATAAAGACAATTACACTTTTTAATGAAGTTACACACCAAATTGAATGATTATTTATATTTCGCAGCTGCTAAGTAATATATAATTTTATATTTTTTGTACCCCAGTGTACCTGAAAAGTGGAGGTATAGGGTGAAACAGATACCACTATTTTTTAATAAATCAAATATTAAAAATAAACTTCTACACTTCTAATATGTTCTGATTTGAATAAATATAAATTTAGAAGTATGAATATTACTTGGTACAGTCATTTTTTTACACCCCAAAAAAGCAACCAAAGCAACAAAAAAGCAACCAAAAATCTTAATACAGGTGAATATCGGTGAAATCGAAACATTATACAAGTGTGAAAAACCTTGCTATAATGGGCTTTGTGATTACATATGAAAGAGGGTAAAAGCATGAATGCTTACGACGAATATATGAAACAGGTAGTGAAGCCGATGCGTGAAGAGTTAGTGGAGGCTGGATTTAGTGAATTGACAACGGCGGATGCTGTTAATGAATTTATGGCGCAAGCTAAAGGGACATCGTTAGTGGTCATCAATTCAGTTTGTGGATGTGCGGCGGGGCTTGCTCGTCCGGCGGCTCGTGAAGCGGTAGTAGTGGTAAAACCGGATAATTTGGTAACGGTATTTGCTGGGCAAGATCCTGAAGCAACTGCTGCTATGCGTGGCTATTTTGAGGATGTGCCACCAAGTTCACCATCGATGGCGATTTTAAAAGATGGCGAATTGGCATACTTTATTCCACGTGAACAAATCGAAGGTTTTCCAGTGGAGCAAATTACTGCGCATTTAACAGGTGTTTTAGAGCAGACATGCGAGAAGTAACAACGATTGTGACTACAGCGGGCAGACCAGACGACTTGTCGATGGCGCTCGCTCATTTTGTGTGTGAGGCATTACGTGTGACGTTTGTACCTCGGAATAAGCGTTCAGTTCGTAAAATTTCCGAAGAGCAACAGGCAAATGTTATTGTTGCGGGGAAAAATCGTTATGAATATTACCCATATGGCGCAGATGAGCCTTTTTTCTTCCATCCGAATTCAGCGGCATTTCGCTTGAAGCGAGTGGCGCGTGGTGAAGTAGAGCCATTTTTACATGCGGTTCAACTAGAAAAAAATGATACCATATTAGATTGTACGCTAGGTTTAGGCGCGGATGCGATGTTAGCAGCTTTTATTGTTGGGGATTCCGGCCGTGTGGTTGGGCTAGAGGCCAATCCGAATGTAGCGTTTATTGTGGCACACGGTATGGATACCTATGATACATCCGAACTGCCATTAACGGCATGCATGCGACAAATTGAAGTGGTGCAAGCGGAAGCTATCGATTATTTAAAACATCAACCTGACAATGCCTTTGATGTAGTGTATATGGATCCAATGTTTGAGGAAAAGATTGAGGAATCAAATAATTTTCAAGCACTGCGTACAGCTGGAGCCCATGTTACATTAACCGATGAATGGGTGACAGAAGCGAAAAGGGTTGCCAAAAAACGTGTTGTGTTAAAGGCTCACTATCGATCAACGTGGTTTGAGAAATATCAGTTTTCAAGATTAACACGTTTAACATCTAAATTTCATTATGGTGTGATTGAGAAATCATAAACCCTTTAAATAACAAACTCTTGGAACAGACTTACATTGAAGTCTGTTCTCTTTTATTAATTAAAATTCAGTATTTACAATTACGATAGATTATGCTAAACTAATAAACGTGCTATTTTGGGTAGCAAATTTCAGTAATCTGGCATTCTGCTTTTTGTTTTTTAGGATACTTATTCACACTGGCGCATGCTTTGGGGCTGCAAGGACGCAAAAGAAGGTTGGGTTTGCGTTGCTTAAGTTAGAAGGCACACAGTGGAATTTTACCGCGGTGATGAAACAAAGATGTTTCGAAATAATATTCCCCAGATGATTGGGTTGAGACTTTACAATTTACAGAAATGTTACCTATTAAATACTAAAGGGGTAGTTTCGCAACAGCGAGACTACCCCTTGTCTAATTTATTCTACAATACTGCACCTGCTTATTGAAAAAGCAAGGTGTATTTTTTGTGCAAATCTCCTAAAATACGACATAAAACGACAATCTATCATGGATTATATTACCGTTTACTATTGTGGGAAAATAAGTAATAATGAACGCAAGAGTTTTTTCAAAAATCAAATAGATGATAATTTGATTGAAAAATTCTGAAAAAAGATTGAGGTGAGGGTGGCATATGAAACCTGTACAAACGCAACCAATTAGTGTATTGGATCAATTAACCGAAGTGGCACAAAAACAACAGAAAAGCTTGGATGTACTAGTAACGAGCTATGCTCAAGAAAGGCTATTAGTGCGCCTGGCCGCTTCTTCCTATGAAGATCAATATTTACTGTATGATGATTATGTAGTTGGTATAGTAGCGAATAATATGGCAAAATCCGCTACCGGCATGACATTATGTGCAAAAAAAGTGGCTAATAAAGAAAGTATTATTAAACATGCTTTCAAAGAGATTTGTGCGGTAATAGTACCAGAAGATGGCATTCATTTTGATCGTGATGGAATCGTGATTTCTACTAGCGATGATGAAGTGCATATTCACATTCCTGCACAATTAGGAACAATCACAACATACATAGAAATCAAGGTGTGCATTATTAATACGATTCCCATGACACCAAAAATGATTGTAATACCGACATTACTAGGTAGTACAACAATGGAGCTACTGGCGTATCCTCTAGAGCTCATTATTGCACATAAATTTAACACTATTTATAAATATCCAGCATTAGAACAATCTCTTAAAGATTATTATGATATTTATTTATTAGCAACTACACAAAATTTTGAAGGTCGTGTATTACAAGAAGTGATTTTCGACACCTTCGACCGACAAAAAACGACAATTGAAAAATACCCAGCGGTGTTTTCTAAACAAATAAGTTTAGACGCGTCTAAATTCAAAGTATGGCAACAATTAACGGATCTGTCTTTTGATAAAGTGCAAACGCTTGTCCAGCAATGGCTAGGACCAATATATGCAGAACTAATCGTAGAGCGTGAATTTTTCAAAAATTGGGATTACAAGCTATGTAAATGGCAATAAAAAATGAAAAATCCGCGAGCTCTAATAAAGTCGCGGATTTTTTTAAAAAATATGAATTAGTTCGTGAAGCATAAAGAAGTTAAATAACCTAACATTAATAAAAGACCAATACCCATTAAGATTGACATATTTTGTACCTCCTTTTAAAAAACGACACATTATTCATAAATTATTGTACAATGAAATATAGAATTATGAAACCTTTTATTGGCTGTGACGTATTATATTATAAGTAGAATTACCAAATTGTACATAAAAGAGAAGGTGTTAATTAATGAAAAAGTGGGTTCAAAAAAGTATCGTCATCATGGTTGCGTTTTTAACATTTGGATTAATTACGCCAACACATGAAATTTGGGATGCATTCGATCATAACCAGTCCAATCGTGCCTCGATTGGTCCTTCACCTGGGACAGGCACTGCGCTAGCAGCTGAACCAGAAGCAATAGCAGATGAAGCGACCGAAATACAACAGGAAGCGATTGATTATGGCGCACTCCTTGTTGATGCAGCGAAAGAGCAATCGTATATGAAGTTTGGTACAAAAATCGGCCCTAAAATTAGCAATGAATTTGATGCCATTATCTTCCCTAAAATGGAAGAGGCCATCGCAATGACTGTTGCAAACGTAGATGATGGATCATTGGCGAATCTAACAATTACAGAAAAGCCAAGTGGAAACTACGGAGAGAAAATCTTTAACATCGTTAATAACGTAACGGGACAAGATTTAATTCGCTTCCATGTCCGTACTGAAAAGCGTCCACAAGAAGGCTACTACTATAATTTCCATTACCACAGTGCCGACGATGACTTTATGGCGCACAATAATCTTGGCGATATTTACTGGGAAAAAAATACACCACCAAAGTGGTTATCATAGTATACCCGAAACACTCGTATTGAATACGAGTGTTTTTTGTGCGAAATCGCTGATATATCAATCTTTGTAGATAATCACGAAAAATGAAATTGAAATGTAATTCGGGAAGGTGATTTATTAGAATATATAACTTAAAAGACCCCCAAATCCTCTTTTTAAATTTTTTATAATCCTTAATTCTCTTCATATCGTATTGGACATTTAATTTTTTCTTACCTCTAATTTATTTTTCAGAAAGAAATATTGTGAAAGGATTTACTTTCAAAGGCTTCCTAATTTTTATCATTATATTAATTATCGTATTGCTTGTTATTATTTTTTGAAGCAATAATTTTTGATAATGTATTTAAATCTTTTAACTCAAAAAGATATTGTTTAAAACGGCTGTAACACTTATATTTAACGCTCTTGCATTAAACTTGAAATTTGATTAAATCCCTTATAATAAATGGAAACCATCTATAAAATTTACAAAAAATGTGATACACTAGTTTTGTTTGACAAAAATAAAAAGGGGGGAAGTTACATCTATTAGGTGTGTTACGTATGAACAAATTAAAACAAAGTATTGCGAAATTAAATAAAATTGATATGTTTTCACCGTATTTCTTTTTGCCATTTATTTTACTGTTATATTTTTTTATTAGCTTATTTGATTGGCATAAATTTGAACAATTCGGTATTCATGTATCTATATGGCCGGCTGTTATTTTAGCCGTTATTTGTTATTACATAGGTGTATTTTTAATCGATAAACTAGAGTGGACGATTCCATCGTTTGGCCTGTCGTTTTTAGGGAAGTATGTCATTCATTTTATTGTAGCTTTAACTGTACTTGGGTTAGGATCATATTTCTTAATGATTTATAATGGCAACTTGGGAATTACAGATGAAGCCAACCGACGTAATTTAGATCCAAAGTTAAACTTCTTTAGCCAATTATTATGGTTTGGGGTTTTATTACTATTGTGTTATAAAATGATAATGGAAAAGACGATGACATGGAAGAAAGCAATCGTCTACGGTTTGATTTTTGCTGTTGTCATGTTTCTTTTTTTATTAATGGCCTATCGTACGCCGCTCATCATTATGTTATTTACAGGAATTATTGTGTTCCACTATGTTGTCATGAGAGTGAAATTAACATGGTTTTTAACGGCCATATTCGTTATCGGTGTAAGTTTTTCATTGTTTGGCTTTATACGTGTACTGACAGAAGATACGTCAATAGCATTCAATGATCGTTCAAAGCCAGATGTAGAGTTAACTGCAGAGCAAGAAGAAAAATTATTAACGGCCGAACAAAAAGTAAACTTAGTTCCGAAATGGGTCCGTGCATTAAATGCTGAAGCTGTCACAAGTCATATCGTTTTAAGTACGATTATTGAATATACAAAAGAAGAAGGATACCTAAAAGGTGAAATCCATAAGGGAATTTTCAGTACAATATTACCTGGGGAACAAATTTCACCTCGCATGAAGGTGACAGAGGTCGTTAATTCAATTACGCTCGAACGAGGTATATGGACCACACGTAAAGATCGAACAACAACGCCAACATTTATTGGCCAATTGTTTTTAGATGGGGGCTATTTGTTAGTTGCGATCGGCTTCCTATTATATGGAGTATTAATCTCTCTCATTTATAATAAAGTAAAGCAAAACGGCATTCGCAGTTTCCACACGGTTGCCTACGCCTTTACGATTACCGTGTTTACCGTCTCGATGCATACTGGATTACTCGATTTAATCTTTGTGCTTATGCTAGGCTTCGTTATTATTGCTTCATCCATCATTACGCCTGATAAGCGTAAGCTTTACTATTAAAAAAATGTAACTATCCTTTAAAGTTAATTATCTTTAGAGGATAGTTTTTTAGGATTAGCAGCGGAACTTACAAAAATAAAGCCTTCCCCAATTGGAGAAGGCTTCTTATTATTCAGTAACGCGCTCGAAAAACGCAATGGTTTTAGCCATATCTGATACATGTTGATTACATGTCTGACTGTCTGCACAAATGTAATTGCTGTGGTTTGTATAGGTGCCAACGACATTTCCTTTGATGGAGGTGGTAAATAGGCCTACATCCGCATGGCGATTACAAATGGCACAGATGCCGCGAACTGTATTATTAGAGAAAATGCCTTTAATGGCTTTCAGTTTGTCATCTTGCTCGATAATGACATATTTACGATGCGTCCCATGATCATCCCATGCCAAATAGCATATTTGCTGAAAATCCAATTGTTCAAGTTTCGGCATTTTTAACTTTTTTTCTTTTTTAAACAAGCTTTTAATGGTGCTCGCTGTAAGTGGTTTGAAGGGGATCACATACGACTTTAAATGTTGTAAGTAGGCTTCACCTGCTCCACGTTCCGAGACAGATAAAATAGGCTCTAATAGTTGAGCTTGTGCAGCTGTCATAACAATGTTTTCAGTAATTTCAGTTTGTGCAAGTCCGCGCACAGTAAGAATGACGTTTTTATCTATTGATGTTGCGAGTGTTTGTAAAATTTTATTCATTTGCTGTTCCAGTAAATGATAGTTAGCAACCGTTAAGAACGGCTGAATTGCTTGTTTTTCCATGTGAATTCACTCCTGTATATTAGGCTTGTAAATTGGTGGCCTAAAGAGATCATCCATTTGAAGGTTATGCCAAGACCTCTTCGACCTGATAATTGACGGGTCTAGAGCAGGCATTACAAAAGAATGCGACCATTTCGATTCCTCCTTGTAAAGAAAGCTATTTCTATCTTAACATTTTAAGGAAACGAAATAAAGAGAGAGGAGCGGAGATGACCTATTAATATTTCAATAAAGTAAAAATAAATGATACAAGGGGGCTGACCATGATTATTTCAGATAAACTGTACGGTCAATTCGAAATTGACAATGTGTTAGCAGAGTTGATTGCAAGTAAGCCAATGCAAAGATTGAAAGGTATCCATCAAGGGGGAGCAAGCTATTTAGTGAACGAAAACTGGAATGTAACGCGTTTTGACCATTCGATTGGTGTTATGTTACTTATTAAAAAATTAGGTGGCTCGATAGAGGAACAGATTGCAGGGTTATTACACGATGTTTCCCATACGGCATTTTCACATGTTGTGGATGCTGTTTTGAATTTTCAAGATGAGGATTATCATGAAATAATATTTCATGATGTCATTCGAAAATCTGAAATACCTTCTATTCTTAGGAAGCATCGTTATGATGAAAAAATAATTGTTGATATTTCTAAATGGCCATTACTTGAACAACCTGCACCAGCATTATGTGCAGATCGAGTGGATTATACTTTGCGTGATATGTATACATATGGCTTTATTACACTTGAAGAGGTTGAAACATTTCTCCAGAACTTACAAGTGATTCAAGGGAAGATGGCTTTAAAAAGTTTAAAAAGTGCTGAATGGTTTGTTCAAACTTATTATCAGGAAGTTATTGGATTTTTTTTGGACCCTTTAAATATCTATGCTTATGACCAATTGACTCAGGCTTTAAAATTATCGCTAGAACAACAAATACTTTCTCAACAAGACTTTTTGAAAACAGATGATGAACTAATGGCCATTATGAAGTCATCTAATCATCAACAAGTGCAAGAACTGTTAAATCGATTACATCCAAATGTTGAAGTAAGGGTAGATGCTACTGATTATGATATTTTCCGAAAAAATAAAGTACGACTAATAGACCCTTGTCTTTGCGTAAATGGGGAGCTTGTAAAAGCCTCGCATGTTTCTGATTTGATAAGAAAATTAGGGGAAACAGCTTATGAACAATCAACGAAAGGGATTTATATAAAAGTTTTAACAGCTAAATAAGCTAAATTTAGGCTATTTAAAAAGGGCTGTTGATTGGCAGCCCAAATAAAATTAGAAATTTATGACACGATCGACATCATATATTTCCCACAAAGCATAAACACGGCATAGACTACAAGTGCGCTCATAACAGCAATACCAGGCTTATACCAGTTTGTTAATAGGAAGGCGAGCACAGTGAACAGTAGCATGCCGACAGCTCCAAAAACGGTATTTTGTAAAACAGTGTGAAAGGTATCTGCTTTCATATTTTTCATTTGCATACCCATATTGATTAGCGTCAGAATAGGCAAGGCAGTAATAATGCCTGATAAAAATAAATACTTAGACTGACTTAAGAGTAACGCTAAAACCATAATTGTTCCACCGACAAAAAAATACACCAAATATAACACGAGTAACCCTCAATTTCGTAATGAATTCTAGATTTAGTAGTGTAATAATACTGCACAAATGTACATGGTACAAGAACATATGGATGTATAAAGGAAAAAACAAATAAATACAGTGCGCAAATGGCCAAAAAGAGCGAAAATTTGCATTACGATAAAAGGACGTGTTCTATCGTATTTAATTTTCGTTATGCAAGATTGCCAAAAGATGTTAACAACATTTGCTATTATTCTAATTTCTCTAAAGTAACAACGATAGATACTAGTATCATTGTAAAAAAAACCTTTTAATATATCGTCTTATACGATATAATCGGTATCGACGATATATTAAAGGAGATTAACTGATGATGCAAGAACTAAATCATTATTTTACAAATATTTTCTATCATCTTCATACAACACATGAAGATGTCATATCCCACCAAAGTGTCCGTATTTTACAGATGATTGAAAAAGAAGATGAAGTGACTGTACGCGATATTGCAACGTTACTGAATATTTCACAAAATACAGCTTCAGAGCATATAAAAAAACTTGAGCAGCATGGCTGGATTCAAAAGATGCGGGCAACAGATGACCAACGCAAAGTTCAGCTCTTTTTGACAAATGAAGGACAACTTGTTTTAAAGAAAAATACGGAACTAGATGAAACTAAGCTAAAACAAGCACTCTTACGATTATCCGAAAAAGAACAACAAGATGTGTTGCAAGCATTTCGATTATTAAGTGAGGTGTCGAAATAATGTACACACTCGTAAAAATTATTAGCTCCGCCGCAATTATCGCCCTTGTAACAGAAGTAGCAAGAAGGTTTCCTACATATGGTGGGGTTATTGCAGCACTGCCGCTTGTTAGTATTTTAAGTATTATTTGGTTAACCGTTCAAAGTGAACCTAATGAGCATATTCAGCGCTTTATGATCGGCGTTATCGTTGGACTTCCAGCAACGATGGTTATGTTATTTGTAATGTATGTGGCAATGAAATCATCCATCCACATTGTTTTAGCAATAGGGCTAGGTGTCGTGTCATGGGCAATATGTTTAGGTATTCAGAAAGCGATTGCAGGAGTATTTCATATTTCAATATAAAGTAGGTGTAGTATAATGTCAGTAATTCCTATTTCACAAGTGTCTCAAAACGAAGTCATTGCTTTTTTTCAAGCGCATTGGGGTACTACCGAAATGGTTATTTCCTCCGGGATATATGATTGTAGCCAATTACAAGGTTTTGCTTATGTAAACGCAAGTCAAACTATTATCGGTCTTATAACTTATGTCATACGAGGGGACGAATGTGAACTGATATCCCTCGACAGCACTGAAGAGGGCAAAGGTATCGGTACATTACTAGTACAAGCTGTAGAGGAACACGCATGGCAACATGCTTGTACGGTAGTATCACTAATTACAACGAATGATAATTTGCATGCGCTGAAATTTTATCAAAAACGTGGCTATACCCTCGTTGAAATTTTACAAAATGCGGTTGAACGTGCAAGAGCATTGAAACCTGAAATACCGTTAATCGGCTATGATGGGATTCCAATCCGCGATGAAATAAAACTACAAAAAACATCTACCTCGATATGAGGTAGATGTTTTTTTACCGTAATAGCTTGAACGACTTAAGCATGGGGGAATAAGAACAGTCACAAGCGAGCATCGATAAAGTGCAACCATTTAAAAATTATATGTTAAATAATCCAACTTTCGAAAAAATGAATAAATATTTTCTTAGAATACTAAATGCAAGATAGTAGAAGGCTACTAGTAGAGAGAAATTTGTTCCGCTACTTACTATTAGTCGTTATACTTATGGTAAAGCGTGAAAGTGAGGAATCTAATGAAAAAAATAATATTTATCCTATTTTTTAGTGTGCTAGTAGTGGGAGCGGCTTTCGTTATTTATTTGAAAAGTAATCCACCACTTGTAGTCAATGGTTATACAGGCGCGAATGGTCAACCATCTATTCTGATTGAAATTGAGAATAAAGGATTAAGAGCATTACAATTACAATCGATACTTGTCGATGATAAATTGCCAGGGAGTGCCAAGCTGATTATCAGTAAATCAGAACCGTTTGAGGTGGGTACAAAAATGGACAACAACCCCAACATGTCATTTCATAAAATAACGCAAGTGCAGGTTTTCCCAAGTCAATACATAGACCGACAAGCAATTGGTAAACAACCACAATATTACGCATTACAAGTGGAGGCTACAACAATACACAAAGTGACGATACAATATACATATTTAAAAATTCCATTTACATTTACCGCTAAACTTGAAGCAAATAACTAACTCAATTTTTGTCTTATTACTTAGGTCATTGTCATTTCATAAGATTGTTTGATGAAAAAAACCTATTATTTCTAAAACATGGTAATCTAATGGTAATAGTTATTGCTATGATAGGAGGAGTCTAATGGGATTAGTATTCGTTGGCATCGTTCTTACTATTAGTATATTAGTAACCATAATTGCTGTTGTGAAGAAACAGGCTAAAGGTGATATAATGCTCCAAGTTGAAGCGATATGTGAAGGGAAAAATGAATTGGATCAGGCCATCATGAAAATATACTTTACCTTTTCAATCGGAAAACTTGCAGGACGAAGTAAAGAAATTATCGGCAGTATCGATTGGTCAGAAGGTTGGATGCCAGTTTGCTACAATTTGAAAGAACATGGACGCTATAGAGATGAGCGCATACCTACTTTGACTGATGACAAATATACAACTTTTGAAATTGATGCAATGCATGCATTAGATGACAAAGGGAGTGGGGAGGGCTATGTTGTCCTTGTACTCGAAAACCCAACGTACAGCATGCTGTCTCGAGCTGGTGTTATGCTTGTTGTCACTGCTAACATGGTATCCTATCAACTATCAGATTCGATAAGTTGGCATAATGAGGTAATTGTCAATCACTATTAAATCAATAAAAAAGTGTTCAAGTGAACACTTTTTTGAATGTCCCTAGCATAAGCAAGGTTCTGAGCATTGCTTCGCTAGAAACATTTCAAATGTCCCATAAAAAAATAATGGCCCCTAGTCCTGTTTTTGTAACCACTTTGAAGTATAGAAAATGAATTTTAAAAATTTTTAAACATTTACAAGTAATGGTATGTCCGTTATAGTGAATAACAATTTCATAAATCAGTGAAATCAGTGATGATAAGGACAAGAGTTTTGATGAACGATTCACAGAGAGGGAAGGCTAGGCTGAAAACTTCCTAATGCAGTGTCAATTCTTACTACCTTTGAGCCGTGCTTGGAAACTTGCACCGTCGTTGCGACGTTACAGCAAAGTCAAAGAGCTACTAGTACATCTAGTAGGAATTTGGGTGGAACCACGGGTAAATTACACATACTCGTCCCTATTTTGGGGCGGTTATGTGTTTTTTTTATTTTCTAGAAAAGGAGAAATGAACATGTCAAATCAAGCAATTAGTATTCAATTTCCAGATGGCAAGCAACAAGTATTTACACAAGGTGTTACACTAACCGACATTGCGCAAGCGATTAGCCCAGCACTGCGCAAAAAAGTAATCGCAGGAAGTGTTAACGGAACCATCATTGATTTGACGCGCCCGATATTGGCAGATGCCCAAATCAAACTTTTTGATGCTAGCTCACAGGAAGGAATCGAAGTGATTCGTCATTCAACTGCGCATTTGTTAGCACAAGCAATGAAACGTTTATATCCTGAGGCAAAGTTTGGCGTAGGGCCGGTCATTGAAAATGGATTTTATTATGATATCGATTTAGCACAATCTCTAGTACCTAGCGATCTGCAAAATATAGAAAAAATGATGCATCGAATTGTGCAAGAAAATAGTCCAATACAACGCAAAGAAGTTACGCGTGAAGAAGCGAAAAGGTTGTTTCAACATGATCATTTAAAGCTGGAATTACTTGCGGATATTCAAGAAAATGAAGTAATTACGCTCTATGAGCAAGGTGATTTTTATGATTTATGTCGTGGACCACATGTTCCGGCTACAGGGAAATTGCAGCACTTCCAATTAATGCATGTCTCAGGTGCTTATTGGCGAGGTGATAGTCAAAACCAAATGCTCCAACGTATTTATGGTGTTGCATTTGCCACAAAAGAAGAATTACAAGATTATTTGCGATTTTTAGAAGAAGCAGAAAAACGGAATCATCGTAAATTAGGGAAAGAACTTGAATTGTTTATGTTTTCAGAGGAAGCACCAGGCATGCCGTTCTATTTAGCGAATGGTCAAATAGTGCGCAACGAATTAGAAACTTTTTTACGTAATTTACAAACAAAATATGATTATCAAGAAGTTCGTACACCATTTATGATGAACCAGCGTCTTTGGGAACAATCGGGACATTGGGATCACTATAAGGATAATATGTATTTTACACAAGTAGATAAGCAAAGTTTTGCACTAAAACCGATGAATTGTCCGGGGCATATGTTGATTTTTAAAAATAACCGACATTCCTATCGAGATTTACCAATTCGAATGGCAGAGTTTGGGCAAGTACATCGCCATGAATTTAGCGGTGCGCTGAACGGACTTTTACGTGTGCGAACTTTTTGCCAAGACGATGCCCATATTTTTGTCACGCCTGAGCAAATAGAGGATGAAATAAATCTTGCACTAAAAATTATTGATCATATGTATCACGTATTTGGATTCCAATATGAAATCGAATTATCGACAAGACCAGATGATTTTATGGGGGATAGTGAACTTTGGCAAGAAGCGGAAACAGCTTTAGAAAATGTCCTTGTGAAAGTTGGATATGCTTATAAAAAGAACGAAGGAGACGGTGCATTTTACGGGCCAAAAATTGATATTCACATAAAAGATGCGATTCAACGTAGTCACCAATGTGCAACAATCCAACTCGATTTTCAACTGCCGGAGAAATTTGATCTAACATATTTGAATGAGCATAATGAAAAAGTTAGGCCAGTCGTTATTCATCGGGCTGTCTTTGGTTCCATTGACCGATTTTTAGGCATTTTAATTGAACATTTCGGTGGCGCATTCCCGACATGGTTAGCACCACAGCAAGTAATGGTCATAGGGGTCGCAAGTAGCCATCAACCGTATGTTCAGCAAGTTGTGCAAGCGCTTGAACATGAACATATACGTGTGCGTGTAGATAATCGTCAAGAGAAACTAGGGAAAAAAATAAGAGAAGCACAAATCAAAAAAATACCCTATATTTTAGTATTGGGTGATCAAGAGCGAGACAATCAAAGCGTCACAGTGCGCAAATATGGTCAGCAAGCGTTGAACGAAAAACTGCTGCAGCAATTTGTTGAAGAATTAAAACAAGAAATTTTGCACAAAGCATTACCGATTATTTAATAGAGAAAAGCCTGATTTGATTATCAGGCTTTTATAAAAGGAATAGAAAAATTATGTGAACATAGCCAAAATACGAAAGTCATTAGTTTCTTCATTTACTTGTACAAAATCGTTAAATTCTCTTTATAAATGTGTGATAGATGCTTCTAGAAATGTTTTTCCAAGCATACTATATACTCTAGTAAGAAATTTTCTTATCAATTATCGTATTGGTGTGTAAATACTATCAGCTATAAGTATATTTTTCGTTTGTGCATCAATGACGATAAATTTATGAAATTCCTCTTGTTCAGTTTGTTGAAATGAAGCTAAAAAATAAACTTGTCTGTTAGGATGAATCATCGTGTGATGTGAGAGATCCATTATTTCATGCGTAAAATTCGTTTCCAAATTAAAGGTTTTTTGGGTTTCAGTCACATCTTTAAATAGAATTTTTTTATGCATAGTAAACGTAGCATTATGGTAATTTTCATAAACTGATTTATCTAATTGCATGTAAAATTCGTCTTCAACAAGAAATGATTGAAAGTGATTATCCGGGTATTGGTACGTAGTATTTACTGTAGTGATCGGTTCACAAATAGTAGCAGTCGACTTTTCTGGTAGAGTCTCAGTGTGTGAAAATAAATTAGATATAACGACCAATGTTAAAAATAGTACTTGCATTATTTGGCCTCCTACAAAAAAAGCGTTATAGGTAGATTTCCCAATTTTTTGTTATGTATACGTTTCGTTACAGTAACATGGCAAATACTGAGCAAAATATTGAAGCTTTTTTTAACAATCGATCAAACTGTAAGAAAAACCAGCCAAGTCGTCATGTTTTTTGACTGGTTTTATCGAAATGGGATGACATGATAAAATTTATTTATAAATACTCCTCCTCATTAAGATGCTTGTTTAAAATAGCGGTTCAGTAATACGTCAAGTTCTTGGCTATAATCTACTACGGCAGGGTGAGTAAAACCTAAATCTTTTGCCTTTTTATACATAATTCTCCTTTTGATCTCAATTTCAAACTTCAAGAATTGTTTAAGCAATATATTTACCAACTTCATTCTCCTCCTAATTTTTTTTCGCATATTCTTGATTTAAAACGCTAATGACTTCGATTCAGCTTTTTCATTGTATATCAGTTAAAACAAAAAAATTGTCACATTGTGTATGGATATTGAAATTCGTAATTTAGTCACAAGTTAGTCTATATAACTATAATAAGAATATAAACTTTCATGGAATTATTTGACCTGTATGTAAGTGAAAAAGCTATGTATTTAGCGATAATATAAAGTTTTACATTTAGAAAAGCTAAATAATCGAAATAGTCCAATGTATGTCTTTTTTACTATACGCATTTGTCTATATAACTAGAAAATGGATTGCGAGCATTTATTGCTTTACATTTCTTGTCGCAATTTATCAAATTCTATTCTTTGCTGTTTAATTAATAGAGATAATTCTTTTTTTCTAAAATGCTTGACATAAATAGACTTATTATCTTGATAGGTACAATATTCAAACAAAAAGTAACGCACACATTCTAATTTGAATGTGTGCGTTGTTTTAACTACGTGAAAGCCATTCTTCGCGTAATAGGCCAAATACGATGATATCGTGAAATTTGCCAAAGCGGAAAATTTCATTTCGTAGCGTACCTTCTTTTGTAAAGCCACATTTTTCATAGGAGCGGATAGCGCCTAAGTTAAAGCTGAAAACCTGTAATTTAATTTTGTTGATAGCGATGTAATTGAAAATAAACGTTATGAGCGTTTGCATCGCGTCTGTTCCTAATCCTTTTCCATGCCATTTTTCACTAATTGAAATCCCAACGGAACAAGTGCTATTTGTCCAGTTAATGGCATAAACACCACATGATCCAATAAACTGTTGTGTCGTTTTTTCAAAAATACCAAAGAAAAATTCCTGTTTTTTGCCACTTATATTTTGGAAAAATGAAGTATGGTCTTCCACGGTATGTGGGAATGGAATGTCATCGTTAGCAAGTAACAAGGTACTTTTTTCATTTTCCACTTTTATAAACTCATCTAAATCAGATGATGCCATTTGCTTTAGGATTATAAGTTGTCCATTTAGAAAATCGTTTAAATATTGTTTCATATAAATTCTTCTCCCTCGCGCAAGGGCTGCAGTTAGTGTTACATCCCTTGAAAATGAATTCTTTTCAATAACGTATCTACTGCTTCTTTTGCAATCATATGCACAACTCCTTAAAATCGAATAGTATAATAATAGCATAGTTTGGAATATTAAGTAATTAAATGAAAAATAATGTGATGAAAATTGTGTCAATTTTTCATCATTTACTTCCTTATTATGTTAAAATCTTATACAACGAATGCGCGTTAAAGGTATGCATGCAATAGGAAGTAACGATGTACGAATAGTAATTATTTTTAATCTTGTGCGAGGGGGATTCGAATCATGTCAGTAATAGACCTGGCAACTTTAGAGCAAGTGGATGAACTATGTCTAATTGATCAAGAAGTGATAGGAGATTTATCAAGAAAGGATACGATCATAAAAGCTATACAAGACAAGCGATGTTTTATTCAAAAAACGGATAGCACGATTGCTGGTTTTTTAATTTTTACAACGGATTTTTTTGAATATAGCTTTATTTCATTAATAATCGTCAAACCTTCTGTCAGAAGAAAAGGGGTGGCCACCGATTTACTTGCTTACTTTGTCGATAAAGCACCAACAAGCAAAATTTTTTCTTCTACGAATAGCTCCAATACACCGATGCAAAAAGTTTTTGACCTTACCGGGTTCAAAAAAAGTGGCTATATCGAAAACTTAGATGAGGGCGATCCGGAAATCATTTATTTTAAAATGAAGAAAGTATGTTTGTAATCTAAATCTACAGGTTATTTTCTTAATAGGAATTATTATCCATCAGTTTGACATTATTTTGTAACATTAAATATAGTAAAAAATAGCAACTAAATGTAAACGATAACGTTCTTGTAGGGAGAAGTATTTACAACTTCTACTAAAAAAGGATGTTGGAGGTCGTTGTTATTGGGAACTGAAAAAATTAAAAGTATGAGTGGCAATTCGTTATTTCTAGCTTTTATTTTACTGTTGATTGCTATTTTACCACTTGGTCTAGCAGTAAAATCATCTAGACCTATGTTTAGAAGACTAGGACTGATACTTACATGCTCTGCCTTTATTTTGCAATTAAGTTACTTCATTTTAAGATGGTCCGCGGTAAAACATGCACCAGTTAGTAATATGTATGAGTTTATGACGTTTTTTGGCATCATGCTTACTGCCAGCTTTCTCATTATCTATTTTTTGTATAAGCAGATTGTTGTTGGATTGTTCGTCATTCCAATCGTGTTAATTATTCTTGGTTATGGAAGCGTATTCACAAATGAAGTAACACCACTGGTACCTTCCTTACAAAGTAATTGGTTAACTATTCATGTCATAACTGTTGCGTTTTCAAGTGCTATATTATCAATCTCTTTTGCTACTGGCATTATTTATTTGCTGAGAACATTGGATGTTCATAAAAGGTCGATAACTTCCGTTGCATTAGAAGTTGTCATGTTCTGTTTAATCGTTGTTATCGGGTTTAGTGGCGTTACAGCGGTATTTAATGTAATGGCAGAAGACATACACATTCAATATAAAAATGCCCAAGGTGTACAGGTTAAGACGGTCTATACAATGATACCACTCATTGTGAATGAAGGAGCAGTAACGGAAAGTGGAGAGACAATTGGCATTGTCAAAATAACGAAAACAATTGATGCTAAACAGCTGAATTCAATCGTCTGGTCATTTATCGTAGGAACAATTCTATATAGTGCCATCCGCTTGCTTTTTAGAAAGCCTATCATTGTCATTTTACAACCACTTACAAAGCGCGTACAACCAGCCTTAATGGATGAAATTTCATATAGAGCAGTTGTGATTGGCTTTCCATTGTTTGCGTTAGGCGGATTACTATTTGCCATGATATGGGCACAAATTGCATGGGGAAGATATTGGGGATGGGACCCTAAAGAGGTTTGGGCACTTATAACATTTTTATTTTATACAGCGTTTTTACATCTTCGTCTTTCAAAAGGATGGGAAGGGGAGAAAACAGCTTGGTTAGCCATTATTGGCTTTGCTATCATTATCTTTAATCAAGTTTTCGTCAATTTAGTCATTGTAGGTCTCCATTCTTACGCTTAAAATTGAAAAATGAAAAAGAGACATCCATAACGGATGTCTCTTGGAGTTTGAACTGTTAATTCTTGAAAAAGAATTAAAGTTTTACAACGTTTGTAGCTTGAGGGCCACGGTTACCTTCTTCAACGCCGAATTCTACTTTTTGTCCTTCTTCAAGTGTTTTGAAACCTTCAGATTGGATTGCAGAGAAGTGTACGAATACATCGTTTCCACCTTCTACTTCGATGAAGCCAAAACCTTTTTCTGCGTTAAACCATTTTACTGTACCTTGAGTCATTTAAAAAACCTCCAAAAATAAATTCAACAATCATATTCCTTCATGCTGTATAAAATAAACACATAATCATCATACGTTTGAATACGTGGACTCATTGTTTACGATGAAGTAATTTAATTATTACTTTCATTATATAACAGATTCATACATTTATCCAGCAAATGCCGTTTTTTAGTAAGAAAAAATTACATAAAAGGTATCAAAAATAGAATTATTAAAAAAAGTACTGCAAAATAAAGGTATAAAGTATCCCTGTTGCATGGAGAAAGAACTATAAAACAACTATCTATTTTGTCACATCGTCTAACCTTTAACGCGTTTTAGTCAATCCATGCTTTTTCTTTTGCAACGATTACAGCTTCAGCTCGAGATTCAACATGAAGTCTGACAAACAGTTTGGATAAATAATTCTCGACTGTACGTTGGGTAACACCAATTGCAGAGGCGATGGCTTTATTTGTACAACCTTGTGCAACGAGCTGCAAAATTTCTTGTTCTTTATGACTGAGTAACACTTCCTGCTTAGCATTTGTACGGTTTGAGTGCTGTTGGACGAAATCTAAAAAATCAGCCGATAATAAAATTTCTCCACGCAAAGTAGCTTGGATTGTTTGAATTACCTGTTCTTTCGTAGCTAGCTTCGATAACAATCCATCCACTTTTTTTTCAACAAGTAGTTTATAATAATCGGATAATTCATAACCAGTGTATAAAATAATGAGTGCCTCAGGCTGAGTTTTCTTAATCATTTCAGCCAGCTGAATACCGTTCAATGGTTTCATATTAATATCAATCAAATAGAGCTGAAACTTCTTTGTCTCCATTTTAGACAGAACATTGGCACTTTCCTGTTCTGTTTCAATATGGACATTTTCTAAGTCTTGTAATAAAGTTTTTGTTCCGTCTAAAACGACAGGATGATCATCTACAATCAAAATATTAATCATTTGCATAGTTCCTCACATTCCTCTTGAATTTCAATATTAATATGCATACCTTCATTTGGTTTGGAGGTAATGGTCATGTCTCCGTTAAATGCACGAACACGTTCTCGAATGCCATTAATGCCCATGGAAGCAGATGATTGCATCAAATCTTCTATATGACAGCCGATGCCATTGTCATCATATTGGAGAACAAAACCATTGTTAACCGCAAGGAGCTTGAGTGAAACTTTAGAAGCCTCTGCGTGTTTAATTGCATTATTGAGTAGTTCTTGAACTAGTCGATAGACGACTAAATGTAAAGTTGCATCTTGAAACTGGAAGCGGTCAATTTGTGTATATAATAGAAAATCTGCTCGTATTTTTACTTTTTGCACTAATTTTTTTAAAGCCATATCTAATCCAAAAGTATCGAGTAATGGAGGGCTTAGATTTTCGCAATATTCCCGCAAATCCTTCGTAGCATTTAATAGTTGTTCTCGAATGGCTAATATTTTATGTTCTTCAATTTTAGGGGAGCTTGCAATCACATCTAGTTCTCTCGCCAAATGGAGTTGCTCCTGTAAAATTGTGTCATGTAATTCCTGTGCTAAAATACTTTTTTCCTTCTCTACAATATTCCATAACAATTTATCTAGCCAAGGAAGTTGAGCGTTATTCGTATCTTTCATATGTTGTATATCCTGTATTAAGTCTTCAATCAGCTTTAAATTATCGATAAACATGGACACATATAATGCTAGCAACTCCAACCAAAGCAATTCTTCTTTTTGTAATGTATGTCTAATCTTTATTAGCACCTTTTCATCCACTGTATCATGGATAAGTAGTTGTGTCATGTCGTTCTCAATTCGAATCTCCCCACGTGATAAAGGAATGTTCTCTTCAGTCGTTTCTAATGTAAAGGCTGTGGTACCCAGTTTTTCAGTAATTTCATATTGAAGACTGGCAAGCAAATCTTGCTGGTTTTTTGCTTTGCTCATGCGATTTACTGACGCATATAAATTATGGACATAATCACCAGAAGACGAAAAAATAATTTTGCGATGGTTAAAATCAAGTTGCTCTTTAATATAAAAGCTAGCGATAAAACCAATGAAAACGACGATAAAAATAACAATTAGCATAGCAATAGAAAGTTGTTCAATCATTAACAAGGCTAATAAAATCGAAATAATAAGTGAACTGAAAAAGGCGATAGATGAATAATAACGAAAACGCGATAATTGGTACTCTATATCAAACAAACGTTCATTGACCTGGATGAAAATAAAGGAAAAGGGAATAAACAAAATAAATAAAATACTAATTTCAGGTCGGATAAATGCTCGACTACTTAAAATTTCAGGTACAACATATAACAGTAAAAACGGTAAAAATGGAATGATGCAAGATATTGCGATTAATCTTATTTTTGCTAACCTTGTTCGTAAATAACTGCACAGTAAAATATACATCGCATATAAAACGAGGAGCGCAAATAGGCAGAGCGTAACCATAGGGGTAATGGCCCTAAATTGTGGGACAACCCTTTCCGTGCCATAACACAATGGTATAACGATAAGTGGTATAAAATAGAGCCACTTCGTATCGAGGTACGTCCATTGAATATGTAATAAACGGTAATAATGCTGTAAAAAGTGAATGATTAACACTAAGCATAAAACGATGCAAACACCATTGACAATCATCCCAACTAAATTGCCTCTACTAGAGGCCCCTATGCTTGTGTACGCTAATGAGCATGTTAAAAGAAATAACATTAGCAATTGTGTAATGAAGTGATCTTTATTACGCTTCCACAAATACATTGCCACGCATAAGCAAAGTACGAAATAAAACATTGGAAATACAATATGTAAATAAAATTCTTCAGGAAGATCTCGATGCTTCACATTAATTTCATGCACAGTACCATCCGGCTTTAAAATAGATAGTTCGTTTGCACTGGATATATAAAGATTTTTTTGAGAAGATTTAAAACCTGTGGCTGCTTTTTGATTAATTGTCAGGATTATGTCGCCTTGTTCGATTTGATGTTGTTGTGCCCATTGTGAATAATAAGAGCGGATGACCGTCGGTTGACCATCTGATGTATCGACTAGAATGCTAATAAAAGGGCTGCTGACAGCAATAATAAGGACATAAATACCAAGGATAAGATAAGTAATAAAAATACTGTAAGTTAATAAGCGGGTAGTATATTCTTTTTGAACTTTCATCATTATTTAATAAGTGCCTCGTTTCATCAATAAGTATCTCCTTTATTATCCATAATTTATAAAAAATTTGGAATACCGAATTATAGTCTTTCGGAAAACCACTATCGTTTTTTCGGAATAACGAAATAGTGTTTTCGGTTAAAGCTGTGATAATGTGAATCTAGCCTATGAGACTGAAAGGGGAACGCTGTATGAAAAGAAGTGTGCTGTCTCTCATCCTGTTTTTCCTAGTCGCCATCATGGCGTATCCAACAATAACCTTCGCTACACCGTTAAAAAAAGACGCATTAGAAGTGGATATTTGTATTATTGGCAGTGATAATCATTTTGTTTATAAGATTCCGAAGCAGTTACATAATGATACGCCTTATTCTGAAATGAAAAATGATATAGAGGCTTCTTTAGCTAGTCATTGGCAAGTGGAAAGTGCTCATTTTGAAACGAATCATTCAAATGTTGCCTATACATTTTTTATCAAAGATTTATTTCAAAAGAAACAGGATGGCCAATTGAAGTTATCGATACCATATCGAACGTTACTTGGTATGTTTCGTGACGATGAGTCTATCCAATTGCGCATTATGGCAAGTAAATTAACAGATTGGCAAGTAAATAGGAAAGAATGGGCAACACTCGGTTTTGTCCAGCCGCTGACATACTTTAGTGAAAGTGAATACGTTTATAATGGAGCGGTTAATGAATTATTACAGCAACGAGTTGCCCATTTTGATGGGGCAATTGCAAAACGTCAGATGGTCTTAACGACAGTAATCTATTTCAGTTTTATTGTCGTGCAAATTGTTGCATGTTGGATTTTGTCGAGACGCTTGAAAAGGAGAATTATCCAGTACCCAGAAGAAATGCATCAATTTAGGAAACTAAACTATATGTATCAAATTATTCCGTTATTAATTGTTGTCGGGCAAATTATTTTTTTAGTGATGTCTGGATTATTGACAGCATTTGGTCTCTTTTTTAGTGCAGGTATTGACTTATTGTTTATGGTTGGACCAATACTGTTAACAATCATGTTGTTACCGCTATTTTTTGTCACAACAGAAAAAGAAATTGCAAAAGAATTACACGACAATGCTTTAAGCGCAGATGTGTAATACCAGTGCACGTGAATGTTGATTAATGTATGACAATTAAACTTTTATTTAGTCGGTCATTTGTCGACATTAGATGGTATAATGGTCAACAGCATATTGAAGGAGCTGGTGACAAATTGACGCATCCAGAAACTGCGTATTTAAATTTACTACAACATATATTAGAAAATGGTGTGAAAAAGGAAGATCGTACTGGTACAGGCACCTATAGTGTGTTTGGCTATCAAATGCGCTTTGACTTAAGCAAGGGCTTTCCACTTTTAACGACAAAACGTGTGCCATTTAAACTTGTCGCAAGCGAGCTTCTTTGGTTTATTAAAGGAGATACAAATATTCGCTACTTATTGCAACATAATAATCATATTTGGGATGAATGGGCCTTTAAAAAATGGGTGGAATCTGATGACTACCATGGTCCAGACATGACTGATTTCGGTCGTCGATGCTTAGTAGATGAAGCATTTAATGCAGTTTACCAAGCAGAGTTAACGGCGTTTTGTGATAGAATTTTACAGGATGATGAATTTGCAAGCAAATATGGGGACCTTGGTAATGTTTATGGCAAGCAATGGCGTCATTGGACAACATCAGATGGTGAAAGTCTAGACCAACTGCAAGATGTTATCAACCAGATTAAGCATAATCCAGATTCACGCCGCATTATTGTCAATGCTTGGAACCCGGAAGATGTGATTGATGCAGGCGCGAAGGGGAGTAAAGCTGCTTTACCACCTTGTCATGTAATGTTCCAATTTTATGTAGCAGAAGGGAAGTTAAGCTGCCAATTAATGCAAAGAAGCCTTGATACATTGCTAGGCTGTCCGTTTAATATTGCGTCTTATGCATTACTGACACATTTAATTGCCCATGAATGTGGGCTCGAAGTTGGCGAATTTATACACAGTATTGGCGATGCACATATTTATGCAAATCATATAGAGCAAGTGAAAGAACAGCTCTCTCGTGAGCCAAGGGAACTACCAACCTTGCATATAAACTCAAATAAAACGTCGATATTCGATATAGAACTTGAAGATCTTTCCATCGAGGGCTATCACCCACATCCAGCAATTAAAGCACCTATTGCGGTATAAAAAGAGAGCAGTAACCATTGTGGTTGCTGCTCTTTTATTTATCTTTTTGTAAGAAATAGGTAATAAGTCGGATGGTATCTAGATGAATCCTCTATTATAGTATTTATGGTATAAATAGGAATATTCAGGGGTGGCTATGTTGCTAGTTAAAGTAGAGCTTCAAACAAATAGACAAGGGAATACCTCGAAACAAAAAGAACACCAGCTTCATAACGAATGCTCAATCATTGCTAAAGCATTAACAGAACAACAATTAGAGGAAATGATGCAAATTATAGAGGAAATTCGCTTAAATGGTTATAACATAAAAATGTAAGCGCTCTCGATAGATAAAAAACATGATTACCTTATCTCTTGTCCAATTTTATCATAAAAAGTAAAAATGGCAGGAAACGTATCTTCTGCATAAGGTGGTAATTTAAATGTTTTCATAAAAGGTGCAGAAGTATCAACTTCGATTTCTTTCTCAAAATTCATTAAGTTTGTCAATTTGATTTTGGCAACATTGCTATCTAATTCGTGTACATATAGAGTGCCATAGTTGCCTTTATTGGTTTTATATTGTCGATAGGTTACTGAGGGAGCTGTTGCTATATAAATAAATTTAAGTTTGCCATTCCACCCTTTATTAAAACGTGCATGACCATACTGATCATCGTTTATTTTTAATTGTACTAACCACATATTTGTTTCTTCTATTTGTTCAAAATGCATGATTTGTATGCTGCTGTCGATAAATTCCTCTAAAAAATTTTTCACTGTTATTTCGGATGATTTTAGATGATAGTCGTTATAATAAGCATGTCCATAAATGAAAAGTCCAAGTAATAGTAATGGTGAAAATGAGCCTATTACAATGAGTATTAATTTGATTTTCATGCTAAATATCCTCCCTAATAAATAGATCTTCATTTTTTCTTTATTATCGTTAACTATATCATTTTATTGCCTTTGACTTTCCATTAAATAACACTGAGATAGATTGTTCTCAACTGAATAGCAATAAATAAACGCTATAAATGCAAGCACCTTCTAAGCTATAATAGCTAAGGAGGTGTTTTTAGATGAACGTATTTTTTATTGAAACCATTTCGGGCACAGAGCTTTTACACATGGTGTCACATGATGTCGCAGGGATACTTGCAGCTGCACAAGGGGAGAGTGTAACGTTTCCTGTTGGTCATTTTAAATATGAATTTCATAACTTAGATTTTTATGAAGAGAATGGCCAAATTCAACAAGAGCTTGTGATTTATGTATCGAAAATCTAAAATCATTAGGCCATCATCGAATGAAACATTCGATGTATATTTTATTTCCATGAAGAGCAGGCTAAGATGAGAGCAAAAAACTTGTGATTATCTCAACCTGTAACTATAATAGTTACAACAGGTGGTGATTCATATGGTGAACAGTCGATTTTCGGTCGCAATCCATATACTTTCGCTCATTGCAACAACATCTGATAAAAGTGTACTGACATCTGACTTTATTGCTGGTAGCGTGAATACCAATCCGGTAGTTGTACGGCGTATGATTGGTGTATTAAAAAAAGCAGGTTTATTAACATCCCAATCCGGCGTTGCTGGCTATCGTCTTGTAACGGAACCGAAGGATTTGTCGTTATTGGCTATCTATCAAGCGATTGATGGACCAGAGCAAGTTTTTGCTATACATGATGAGCCAAATCCGGCATGTACGGTAGGTCGAAAAATTCAGCATACGTTAGAAACCGTTTATTTAGATGTTTGGCATGCAATGGAAAAACAGTTACAAGCACAAACTTTGCAAGATGTGCTAGATCAACTTCGTTAATGGTAACGGGGTCGGTCTAACTGTGTTCAACCTGTAACTAAAATGGTTACAATATATTCAAGGAGGAATTCAAAATGAAAATTGGCGTTATTGGAGCAACAGGGAAAGCAGGACAAAAAATAGTAGAGGAAGCAGTAAAGCGTGGTCATGACGTGACAGCGATTGTTCGTTCAGCATCGAAAGTAAAAGAAAGTATCAATATAATTGAAAAAGATGTAATGGATTTAACACAGGCAGACATAAAAGATTTTGATGTTGTTGTCAATGCATTTGGTGCACCGTTCGGACAAGAGCAATTACATGTATCCGTTGGACGCCATTTAATTGAAATTTTTAAAGGCGTTGCTACAAAGCTATTTGTTGTCGGTGGTGCAGGGAGCTTATTTGTAGACCCTGAGAAATCAGTTCGTGTAATGGATACACCAGATTTTCCAGAAATGTTTTTTGCAACGGCCAAAAATCAAGGTGAAAACTTAAAAGACCTTGAAGCTTCAAGTATTACATGGACATTCTTAAGTCCTTCAGCTATGTTTGATCCAGAGGGGCCACGCACTGGTACTTATACAACAGGTATGGATCATTTATTAGTCAATGAGGCGGGAGAAAGTTATGTCAGCTACAGCGATTTTGCCATTGCCGTATTAGATGAAATTGAAAATCCTCAACATATCAATAAACGATTCACTGTATCTTCAATGAAATAATACTGGAACCGAGCGTGCGAAATGCGCTCGGTTTTTGTACTTTATTACATAACTATTATAGAATTTTGGTTATAAAAATCGTTATTTCTCTCACCATTTATGCACTAGTGCTTCCATACACCGACATGTCGATTTCAAGCAATACTCATCGAAATGTAAACGGTGTTTCTAAAGTTTAAATGAGAGGTACTGTTTATTTCATTTAAATTGTCACAAACTACAATAGGAGTGTATATCAATCGTAATAAAAAAAGGGTTTAAGATGTTAAGTTGTTAATGATCGTGGTTTTACACAAATATTCGTCTTTTATAGATAAATATATAGTTAAAATAAAAGAAATTTTCGATTTATGAAGAACTGCCTGTTTACAAGACGGCATTTATTAGCTACTATCAGTGTGAGTATTACTTCAAAGGAGACGACAATAATGTCCACACAACGTACAGAAAAAGATTTTTTAGGTGAACGAATATTACCAGGAGATGCTTATTACGGGATTCAAACGCTTCGCGCAACAGAAAACTTCCCGATTACAGGCTACACAATTCACCCAGCATTAATTAAGGCAATGGGAATTGTCAAAAAAGCTGCTGCATTAGGTAATATGGAAGTACACCTATTATCAACAGAAATTGGAGGGGCAATTGTCGCGGCTGCTCAAGAAGTCATCGATGGTAAATGGGATGCAGAGTTTATTGTAGACCCGATCCAAGGCGGTGCAGGCACTTCAATCAATATGAATGCAAATGAAGTGATTGCAAACAGAGCTCTAGAAATTTTGGGTAAAGCAAAAGGGGACTATCAAACGATTAGCCCGAATAGTCATGTGAATATGTCACAATCAACGAATGATGCCTTCCCAACAGCTATTCATATCGCTGTTTTAAATTTGATAGATGAACTTCTCGTTACAATGGAACATATGCAAGCTGTATTCCATCAAAAGGCAGAGCAATTTGCACATGTTATTAAAATGGGACGTACGCATTTACAAGATGCGGTACCAATCCGTTTAGGACAAGAGTTTGAAGCATACTGCCGTGTTATTAACCGTGACATTGTGCGTATTCGTCAAACACGTCCAAACTTATATGATGTAAATATGGGGGCAACTGCTGTTGGTACTGGCTTAAATGCATTCCCAGATTACATTAAATCAGTAGATGAACATCTTGCTGAAATTTCTGGTTTACCATTAAAAGGTGCGACCCATTTAGTAGACGCTACACAAAATACGGATGCGTATACGGAAGTGTCAGGCGCTCTAAAAATTTGTATGATTAATATGTCGAAAATTGCGAATGACTTACGTTTAATGGCTTCTGGTCCACGTGCAGGTCTTGGTGAAATCGTTTTACCAGCCCGTCAACCTGGTTCATCGATTATGCCTGGTAAAGTCAATCCGGTTATGCCTGAAGTGCTAAATCAAGTGGCATTCCAAGTAATCGGCAATGACCATACCATTTCTTTAGCATCTGAAGCGGGTCAATTAGAACTAAACGTAATGGAACCTGTACTAGTCTTTAACTTAATTCAGTCTATTAGCATTATGAATAATGTGTTTAAAGCATTTACTGAAAACTGCCTAAAAGATATTGAAGCAAATGAAGAGCGCATGAAAGAATATGTAGAAAAAAGTGTTGGTGTCCTTACAGCAGTGAACCCACATATTGGCTATGAAGTAGCAGCACGTCTTGCACGTGAAGCAATTCTTACAGGTCGTTCGATTCGTGAGCTTTGTATTGAAGCGGGCGTTTTAACGAAAGAACAATTAGATTTAATCTTAGATCCATATGAAATGACACACCCAGGTATCGCTGGATCTAGTATGATGAAATTAAAATAATACATGACAGTACTTTGCTTTATGCATAGTATGTAACATGATCGACCAAAGGCATTAGGAATATCTCCTTGTTGCCTTTGGTTTTTTTTACAGTGAAATAAGGGCTTTTTTCTGTAAATGTTAGGAGAAATCGACTATACTAATGGTATTATAGTAATATTATAGTTAGGGGAATTTGGTATGACTTTACGAAAAAAAAGTATTCTCGGTTTTTCGGTTTTAAATTTAATCATGATTGTTGTCTTAATTATTGATTTAGCCAATATAACGGCATTAGCGTGGCTTTCGACTATTTTAACAATCATTGGTATCTCTATTACTTTGTCCTATATGTTCTATGTCAAATTTAAAGTAATTCAACCGATTAACCAACTATCAGCTGCGGCTAAAGCAATTTCGGTAGGGAAGTTTGACTCGGTAGTAGTAGCTACACATGACAATAGTGAGATAGACGAGTTAGCGAAAGCTTTCGCAGAGATGAAAGAACAACTTCGTACTATGACGCACACAATCGCGAGTAGCTCGACCGATTTATCTGCAAGTATTGAAGAGCTGTCAGCAAGTACAAATGAAATTACAATGGCAGTAGAAGCGGTAGATCAACAAATGGAGAAAACGTCCAATGGTCTTAAACAAGCAGCGCAATCGGCTAACGCGAGTGCCATTGCTGTACAGGAAACTGTCGACGGTATAGATAAAATTACAACCGCAACACAAGGTGTTTACAATCACGCAAAAGAAGCTAATGATATAGCGGGAAATGGTGCAGAAATACTGCACGTAGCGAAAAAACAAATGGAGTTTATTTCCTCTTCAACAGAAATGACAAGCGCTTTAATGCAACAACTATCGAATAAAATGACAGATATTAAAGCTATGACTGAAATGATTACAACGATTACTGATCAAACGAATTTACTGGCATTGAATGCTGCGATTGAAGCCGCACGTGCTGGTGAGCATGGTAAAGGCTTTGCCGTAGTGGCAGAGGAAGTGCGCCATTTAGCAGAGCAATCCAAACATTCAGCAACTCAAATTGTTGATCTTGTAGTAGGTATTGAAAATGATACGAAGCAAGTAGCAATAGCAGTTGAGGAAGATTTGAAAAATGTCCAACAAGGTGTTTATGTGATAGACGAAGCAACAACCTCATTTGGCAACATCTCACAACACGTTAGCCAAATGACAGATCAACTTGAAGATATTTCGACAACCGTTAAACAATTGTCGGGCAGTGCCAATGAGGTCGCAACATTAGTGACGACAATTGCCGGGGGTATGGACAGATTATCCAATTATACAGAGGTAGTATTGCAATCAATGGATGAGCAAACTGCATCTATGCAGGCGGTCAATCAAGTTTCACAAGAATTATCACATCAGGCAGATGATTTGAAAAAAATTACAAATCAATTTCAAGTATAAAAATGTGAACATAGGTAATAACATAGCTCCGATAGGGCTATTGGTCTACGAAAGAAACTTTTTGAAAATAAAATTACAATTTTTTTAATATAATTTTTTCTGCATACTCGCTTATAAGCAATGAAGGCTATTTCACAAAAGTAATTTATTTTGCGAAATGGTCTTTTTTTTATTTTTTAAGTCAAAAATTTGTAAAATCACAGACAAATAAAAATGTTGAATTTTTTAATATAGTTTCTTATAATGGACTAACTGTTACCTCTTCTAACTCACTTCAACATTTGCAACCCGCACTCGCCGGGTCAACATATCATTTCTATTTCTCTTCGCAAATCCCAGCGAAATCATACTTATATGAAAAAACTAATTGGTTGTATAACTGAATGATAAGAAAACTGAAAGATCGATTGATAACAAGAATCATTATAGAAAGATAATTCTGAAAATTGGAAAGAGAGCGATTAACGTGAAGTTATCACAAGTAGAACAGGAAAAATTACTCCTCCATCTGGCAGGAGAACTTGCGTTGAAAAGAAAAGCACGAGGATTAAAGCTAAATTACCCAGAAGCTGTAGCGCTTATTAGTAGTTTTATCATGGAGGGTGCTAGAGACGGAAAAACGGTAGCGCAATTAATGAGTGAGGCGAAACATGTGCTAACGGCAGAGGATGTAATGGAAGGTGTCGGTGACATGATTGCTGATGTACAAGTAGAGTGTACATTCCCAGATGGCACAAAACTCGTTACTGTTCACCGTCCAATTCAGTAAAGGAGGAATGGATTATGATTCCTGGAGAAATCAGACCTAAAAATGATGTGATTGAAATTAATGTAGGAAGGGCAACAAAGAAGGTACTTGTTGCCAATACGGGAGATCGTCCGATACAAGTAGGTTCCCATTTTCATTTTATTGAAGTGAACAGATTTCTAGAGTTTAATCGTGAAGATGCTATCGGCATGCATCTTAATATACCATCAGGTACGGCAGTTCGCTTTGAACCTGGGGAAGAAAAAGAGGTCGAACTAGTTGAGTTCGGAGGCAAACAGCATGTATTTGGCTTGAATATGCTAACAGAGGGCTCGACTCACCATAAAGATGAAATATTGGATAAGGCAATTGAAGGTGGCTTTAAAGGAGCGGAAGAAAAATGAAGATAACACATGAAGCTTACGCAAAAATGTTTGGTCCTACTGTTGGCGATAAAATTCGATTGGCTGATACAGATCTATGGATTGAAATCGAAAAAGATTATACAACATATGGGGATGAAGGCGTATTTGGCGGTGGGAAATCATTGCGTGTGTCGATGGGGCAAAACGGCAAGAATACACGCAATGAGGGTGTTCTAGATACGGTTATTACCAATGTCATCATTATTGACTATACAGGTATTGTCAAAGCAGATATCGGCATTAAAGATGGACGTATTATCGGCATAGGCAAAGCAGGCAATCCGAACAGTATGGACGGGGTCGACCAAGATATGATTATTGGTGTTGGGACAGAGGTTTATGCAGGCGAAGGTCTGATCGCAACAGCAGGCGCTATCGATACGCATATTCATTTTATTAGTCCAGATCAAGTGGAAACGGCATTACTAGCAGGCACAACGACGTTTATAGGTGGGGGTACAGGACCTGCTGCGGGTTCAAAAGCAACGAGCTTAACGGCTGGCGAATGGCATATCCATCGCATGCTACAAGCTGTGGAAGGCTTCCCTATCAACGTAGGCTTACTTGGAAAAGGTAGTGCATCAAATCCAGAGCCAATTATTGAACAAGTTCGTGCGGGAGCGATCGGTATGAAAATCCATGAGGACTGGGGAGCAACACCTGCAGCATTAGATCAAAGCTTAACGGTTGCGGATGAATATGATATTCAAGTCGCATTACATTCCGATACGTTAAATGAAGCAGGATTTGTAGAAGATACAATTAATGCCATTGATGGCCGTGTTATTCATATTTTCCATACGGAAGGAGCGGGCGGTGGCCACGCACCAGACCAATTAGTAATGGCATCATTACCGAATATTTTGCCGGCATCGACAAATCCTACAAAACCATTTACGACGAATACCATTGATGAACATTTAGATATGTTAATGGTTTGTCATCACTTAAAGCATGACGTACCAGAAGATGTAGCATTTGCCGATTCGCGTATTCGACCTGAAACGATTGCTGCTGAAGATATTATGCAAGATTTAGGTATTTTAAGTATTATGTCTTCTGATTCACAAGCGATGGGTCGTGTTGGTGAAGTGACGATCCGAACGTTCCAAACGGCAGATAAAATGAAAAAACAACGCGGTCCTTTACCACAGGATGAAGGTAAAGATCACGATAATTACCGAGTTAAGCGCTATATGGCTAAGTTAAATATTAACCCTGCCATTGCCCATGGCATTAGCCATGAAGTAGGATCATTGGAAGAAGGGAAGCTGGCAGATATCGTCCTGTGGGATCCAGCATTCTTCGGTGTGAAAGCGGAAGTTGTTATTAAAAGCGGGATGGCAGTGTACGGTATTACAGGTGACCCAAATGCCTCCATTCCAACGCCTCAGCCAATGAAAGGACGGAAGACATTTGGTTATTATGGACAAGGACCACAGCTTTGTGGCATGACATTTTTACCAAGTATTGCTGTCGAGGAAGGTTTGCCAGAAAAATTAGGTTTAAAACGGATGATTGGTACGGTGAAGAATTGTCGAAATATTAGTAAAGCTGATATGAAACTAAACAACGCAACGCCGAAAATTGATGTTAATCCAGAAACATATGAAGTGAAAATCGATGGTGAATTAGCTACATGTGAGCCAGTAGATGTCTTGCCAATGGCACAACGCTATTTCCTATTTTAAACAGAAAAAGTAAGTGAGTAAAAGTTACAGAGGAAACAGTAAAAAATCAATCAAGAGGTGCGGAAATGTTAATTGAAAAAATTATCGGCAATATTGCCAATGAAGAAGAACATGCTCAGAAAACAACAGAGTGGATTGAGCTTGAATGGGAAGAATTGAGCAAACGTATCTTGCGCACAGAGACAGATAAAGGAACAGATATTGCATTACGTTTAGCAGGCGACGATCCTTTAAAATATGGAGATTTATTATTTGAAGATGATAATCGACGTATCGCAATTCGCACGAAACTCGAACCAGTAATCGTTATTTCACCAAAAGATATGTATGAAATGGGGAAATCTGCTTTTGAATTAGGAAATCGTCATACGCCTTGCCTAATAGAACATAATGAAATTATCGTGCGAGCAGATCATACGATTAATCCATTATTAGATGAAATAGGAGTTAAATATGAAACGACAGAACGACGATTTAAACAGCCGTTTAAATACCGCGGCCACGCTCACTGATTTTTCGTTATTGCGGCTATTACAAATCCATGATTCGGCGTTTCCAATTGGCTCTTATACCCATTCATATGGGATGGAAACGTATATTCAGGAAGATATCATACGGACAAAAGAGCAATTAATCGATTATTGTAAGGCGTATTTATTTCACAATTTAGTGCATGGAGATGCTTTGATTATTCAAGAGGCGTTCCATGCAGCACAAGCAAGAGATATGACGTATCTCAAAGAATTAGATGAACTTTGTGGGGCTATGAAACTAGCAAAAGAGTCGAGAGATGCAAGTGTCAATGTTGGCAAGCAATTTATGCGAACAGTGTTGCCACTAATAGAGAGCTCGTTTTTATTGCAGTGGCAACAGAAAATCGAAGAGGAAGAAGTAAAGGGCCATTACGCAGTTTTATATGCGATTTATTGTGAGGCACTTGGTGTGGATCTGTATCATGCTGTGATGACATTTATGTATGCATCGATTAGCGGCTTAGTGCAAAATGCAGTCCGTGCGGTACCATTTGGTCAAAACTCCGGTGTCCAAGCATTAAACGCCTTACTTGTTTCGGTCGAAGAAGCTGCAAAATTGGTCATGACATTAACGATTGATGATGTGGCAAATAATGCATTGGGCATTGAATTAGCATCCATGAAGCATGAATTTTTATTTTCAAGATTATTTATTTCATAGAAAGAGAGTGGATATACATGACTCCAATACGAATTGGCATTGGTGGCCCAGTTGGTTCTGGGAAAACGTCTTTAGTAGACCAATTAACTCGTGCAATGCATGAGCAATACAATGTAGCAGTAATTACAAACGATATTTATACAAGAGAGGATGCCCAATATTTAATTTCCAATGGCGTTTTGGCAGAAGAGCGAATTATCGGCGTGGAAACAGGTGGATGTCCGCATACAGCAATTCGTGAAGATGCATCGATGAATTTTTCAGCTATTGATGACTTGAATAAACGCTTTGAAAATTTAGATATTATTTTCATTGAAAGTGGCGGAGATAATTTATCCGCAACATTTAGCCCAGAACTAGTTCATGGTTATATTTACGTCATTGATGTAGCAGAAGGCCAGGATATCCCTCGTAAAGGCGGCCCGGCATTGACACGATCAGATTTATTATTAATTAATAAAACTTCACTAGCACCACATGTTGGTGTAGACCTAGAGCTAATGGATCATGATGTGAAAAAAATGCGTGCTGGCCGTCCATATATTTTTGCAGACGTTCGTTCACAAACAAATGTCGACAAAGTTGTGGAATGGATTCAGCATCACATGTTACTTGAAGGTGCCGAAGCAGTTGACGGGAATGCTTAGTCAAGGAAAAGTAAATCATTACGGCAAATTAGAGATGGCATTTGAGCTAAGAAGGGGCTATACAAGGCTTGTTCATGTCTACCAGCAACCTCCATTAAAAGCAAGTCGTGAGTTGTATGCAGATAATAAGCCTACTGCCACAGTGTTTATTATGGAATCTTCTGGTGGTATGGTGGCTGGCGATAAAAATGAAATCTCAGTAAAACTTGCGCCAGAAAGCCAAGTGAAATTAAAACAACAATCCGCTTTGAAAATTTATCCTTCTCACACAGGCGAACTATGTACGCAGGAAATTACGGTGGACATAGCGGAAGGAGCTCGACTAGAATGGCTACCTGAAGTGACCATTCCTTTTGAGCGAGCGAAATTTCAAGTGAATACAACGATTCGCATGACAGCAAGCTCGACATTAATTTGGGGCGAAATCATTGCACCAGGTCGAGAAATGCGAGGAGAAATCTTTGATTATCAGTCTTTCCAATCTAAATACAAATTGTATGTAGAAGAATCACTGATTGCTTTTGATTCATTCCATTTCAAACCACAGGAAATGAACTTACCAGCCATTGGATTGCTTGACAATGCACGCTATATTGGCTCGCTATGGATAGTGTCTCCTCTTGTTCAAAAGCTCGATATACGAGAATTGCAAGAAATGATGCAGGCAGAGACTTCACTTCAGGCAAGTGTGACAAAATTGACTGACCATGCAATCCATTGTAGATGGCTATCAAAAGAGCAACGCATACTTCACAAAGAAATAAATCGCCTATTTGAACATGTTGCAACATTACTTTAAATTTCTGTGGTGATGAAGGAGATAGTGATTTGAAAAAGTTTTCCATAGTTATTTTATTATTCGTACTTAGTCTTGCAGGCTGTAGTAAAGAGTCTAGTCAAGGGGAGGGGAAACAGCCATCTGCTGCTTCCTCTGCAAAAGCAAATGAGCTTGTTTATGCATCTGAAACGGAATTTGCCGGTTTAAATCCTATTTTAGAAGAGACCAATTTAGATGCATTACTTTTTAGAGGGCTTATGCGCTTTGATGAACATAATACACCGGTCTACGATATTGCTAAAAGTGTTGAAATATCCGATGACCTGTTAACGTATACCATTAAAATTCGCGATGATGTAACATTCCATGATGGGCAAGTGTTAACGGTAGACGATGTGATATTTACCATTAATAGCATTCTCGATGATGCCAATGCTTCCTATTTAAAAGCTGATTTTATCCATGTCGTAGCAATGAATAAAGTAAATGATACAACGATGACAATCCAATTAGATGAACCATTTACACCCATGCTAGATAAATTAACAGTGCCAATTTTGCCAAAGCATGCTTTTGAAGGACAAGACATGAGAACAGCTACTTTTAACCAAGAGCCGATTGGAGCTGGCCCTTATATGATTGAAAAGTGGGCTAAAGGCACGAGCTTAACACTAAAAGCCTATCCATCATTTTTTGGTACAAAAGCATCGATTGAAAAAGTGATTTTTAAATTTATTCTTGATAGTAATGTCCGCGCCTTACAACTTAAATCAGGCGAGGTAGATATCGCTTTACTTGATCCAAATCAGGTCGAGGAGCTTTCAAAAGTTGAGCAATTAAAAATGTATGAAGTAGAATCCGCAGATTATCGTGGCGTGTTATTTAATATGAAGTTTCCATTATGGGCAGATGTCAATATTCGCAAAGCGATGAGCTATGCTACAGACCGCACTGGCATCGTGAAAGGCATTTTACATGGCTATGGAACGGAAGCCTATTCTCCATTGCAAAAACATGATTTTGTCAACGAAAATATTGAGCATTATGCTTATAACGTTGATAAAGCCAATGCTTTATTAGAACAATCAGGCTGGCTTTTAGCGAAGGATGGTTTCCGTTATAAAGACGGTAAAAAACTGGCGTTTACAATCACTGCTCCGATTACAGATACTGTGCGTGTCAATATGGCCAATTATGTCGCACAGGGCTATCAAGCAGTTGGCGCAGATGTAGAAGTGGCTGCGCTGGATTGGAGCAATATTGTCATTGATGAAGCGGAAGCCTTTATGGTTGGTTGGGGCAGTCCATATGATGCAGATCACCATACGTACAGTTTATTCTATTCTGGCGAATCTAGTAAAACTAGTGCCGGCTACAATTATGGTAGTTATGCCAATGCAAAAGTAGATGCTTTGCTAGAGGAAGGACGTACAACGGTTGACCCTGAAAAACGTAAGGCGGTCTATATGGCTTTACAAGAGGAGTTAGCAGAAGATCCACCGTTTGCTTATTTTGCTTATGTGGATGCTGTTTTTGGCATCAATAAAAATATTAGTGGTGTTAAAGAGCGTATTTTAGGACATCACGGTTCCGGCTTCTTATGGAATGTCGAGGAGTGGAAATGGAATGATCGCTAAGTGGATTGGGAAGCGCGTGATAATGGGGACAATTGTCCTCATTATCGTGAGCTTCCTCTCTTTTTTCATTATGCATGCTGCACCTGGCAATCCTGCGGCAGCTTATTATGGTGGAAATGCGCAAACATTGACATCTGCTGAGCAAGAGCGCATTGAAAAAGCGTTTGGCTTAGATCAGCCAGTCCTTCTGCAATATGGTACTTGGCTAAGGGAAGCGTTAAAAGGTAATTTAGGCTATTCGGCGAAAGAGGGCAGACCCGTTTTGACGATATTATTAGAACGTTTACCAAACACTTTACAACTCGTCATATTGACATTATTGATAGTTACCATCGTCTCAACATGGCTAGGTTTACGAGCAGGGATGAAAGAGGGGTCTTTATTGGATCGTGGGTTATCCGTTTTTAGTATTGCCAGTTCAGCGATTCCTCCATTTTGGCTCGGTATCGTTTGTATTATCGTGTTCTCGGTGCAGCTAGGTTGGTTTCCATCATCGGGCATGAATGATGTACGTGGCAATGGCGGATGGACAGATCGCTTATATCATATTGTGCTGCCGTTAACCGTTCTAGTTATTTCACATGTCGGGATATTTGCACGTTTTTTACAGGACAGCGTCAAGGCAGAAAATCGTAGCTACTATGTGCAAGTTGCGCGGGCAAATGGTGTGCCAGAACGACAAATAAGACAAAGCATTTTACGGAATGCGGTTATTCCCTATATAAATTATGTGGGGGTGACGATTCCATCATTTTTTGGTGGTTCAATCGTTGTTGAAACATTATTTGGCTGGTCGGGATTAGGATCTCTCCTCGTGAAATCCGTGATGGTTAAGGATTTTCCAGTACTTATGGGAGCTATTCTAATCATTGGTATCGTCGTAGTCATCTGTCTATTTGTCATCGATGTGCTTATGCTTTGTATCAATCCTAGATTGAGAAGAGGGAAGTTGGTATGAGAAAACAACGAAAGAGCACGTTTGTTTGGTTAGCGCTGTTGGGCATCATTGTTGGAACAACCCTTTTCTCCTCATTATTGGCACCGTTTGACCCGAATGCTATTGATATGAATCATATTTATGAAGCACCTAATCTAACACATTTACTTGGCACAGATCAGTTAGGCCGAGATGTGTTATCCCGTATCCTTGTTGGAGGCAAAGTAACACTTTTCATCGCTGTTGTGTCAGTCATCTTATCTAGTTTTATCGGCATACTTTACGGCGGTCTAAGCGGATATGTGGGTGGTGCCGTTGATGCCATCATGATGCGCATTTTGGAAGCATTTTTAACAATCCCATCTTTAATTATTGTGCTTGCCCTGCAAGCCATTATGCAAGGAAGTGTTTGGCGTATGGCGATGATTATGGGCATCACTGGATGGTTTGTTACAGCGCGCATTGTACGCTCTGAGTTTATTCGTCTAAAGGAAATGGAATTTGTACAGATGGCTAAAATGTTTCGTACACCAATATGGAAAGTTTTGTTTAGTCATTTGTTGCGCAATAGTTTGCCAGCTCTATTCGTTGTGACGATTTTTAATTTTGCTGGTGCTATTTTTACGGAAGTATCTTTAAGCTTTTTAGGAATTGGTGTACCACCAGCGATTCCTTCTTGGGGAACCATGCTGTACACTGCGCAAAATGATTTACTTGTCGGAGCTTGGTGGATTGGTCTTTTTCCTGGGTTGATGATCTTTGTGACGATATTATGTGTGCAAGCTATCGGAAGTACTTTCAAAAAAGGGGGCGAGCGATCCCATGTTTAATATCGAAAACTTAACGGTTCGAATACAGGAAAAAAATCTTGTCCATAACATTTCATTTGCAGTACCAAAAGGTCAAATTACTGCAGTTATTGGAGAAAGTGGCAGTGGAAAGAGCACGACAGTATCTGCTATTCTAGGAATTCTTCCCCCCCAAGCTAATACTACGGGTGCAGTGCTTTGGGAAGGAAGCAATATGTTGGAGATGGCGAATGAAGAAAAGGCTCGGTTACGTGCTAAGCATTTCTTTACCATTTTTCAGGATGCCAGCAATAGCTTTTCCCCTTCGCAAAAAATGAAACATCAATTGTTTGCATTAACTGCGCTACGATTAGGCCACAAGAAAGCGTTATTTCTTGCCACTATGACATCGATATTAAAAGATTTAAACTTACCTGAAAGTGTATTAAACTGTTATCCATTTGAATTATCAGGTGGAATGCTGCAACGCTGTATGCTTGCCTGTGCATTGTATATTCAACCAGATGTATTAATTGCCGATGAACCAACTTCTGCATTAGATATGTTACATCAACAGGATTTTATGAAGTTATTAAAAAACTACCATACCCAACTTGGGACAACGATATTGTTGATTACCCATGACTTAGGCGTTGCTGCTTCTATAGCTGATACAATTGTTGTGATGAAAAATGGGGAGGTTGTGGAGAAGGGGCCAGTGGCAAATATCTTTCAGCAACCAAAACATCCGTATACGAAACGGCTTGTTGCAAATCATTTTTAGGAGGCGTTTTCGATGTTGCGGGTAGAAAACATAAGTAAGAGCTTTCGAGCAGGACAGCAAGTGTTAGCAAATATCAACCTTGCTGTAGCAGAAGGTGAAATTGTAGGGCTTGTAGGTGAAAGCGGATGTGGCAAAAGTACTTTGGCAAAAGTTATTATGCAGCTAGAATCGGCTGATAAAGGGGCAGTGTTTTTTCAAAATCAACAAATTGCTAAAAAACAAATGAACACTTTTTATGACAATTGCCAAATCATCTTTCAAAACGCCAGTAATGCTTTAAACCCGAAATGGACGGTTAAAGAGCTTTTGCATGAGCCTTTACAGCATCATGCAAAAGTGCAGGACACGCAGTTCGAAAGAATGCTTGAGATGGTCAAACTGCCGAATGACATTTTACATGCATTGCCCTCTGAACTGAGTGGTGGGGAAAAGCAAAGAATCAATTTATTGCGTTCTATTTTAGTTGAGCCAAAATTATTAATATGTGATGAAATTGTATCGAGCTTAGACCGTTTGATTCAACGAGAAATCATTGACTTATTGCTGACGTTAAATAAAGAAAGAAATATGGCGATTTTATTTATCTCACATGATTTAAAAGCCGTTTCATATTTATGCCAACGTATTTATGTGATGAAGGCTGGCAAAATTGTCGATGAATGTTACAAAGAACAAAATACATTTCATTTCACAGACAACTATGCTCAAAAGCTCTTTCAAGCAATGGAAATGCAATGATTGCTAATGAGGAAACACACTACTAATAGTTCGGGTCGCTTTTTGGATGTTTCTTTTTCTTAGTTCATTTCATATATGGAAAATTTTGATATATTTGACTTTAAAAATACACTACTTTACAATTAATTTTAATAATCTATAAGGAATGTGGAGTACCCTAAATTCCTTAACAACTGAATAGCGTGTAGTAATAGGTGTAAATTGCGTGCAATTTACTGAAAAGGGAAGTCGGTGCAATTCCGACACTGTCCCGCAACTGTAAATGTGAGCGACTTTTCAAAGACCACTGTCAAAGGACGGGAAGGGGAAAAGGAGCAATGACCATAAGTCAGGAGACCTGCCTGTTACGAGTACACACCAGTAACCTACGAGGAATAGGAGGTGGCATGTTGACAAAACAGAATGTTCTGTTCGTCACAGTACGTCAAACGACCAAAACCAACGAGTGGAAAAGGATTCGCTATCGAGCCAAGTCACTCCATATGGTGCAATGTTTGATGTTCTTCGACGAGTGATCATAACGAGGTACGATAGTCATAACACGGATTTCCTCTTAATTAGCAGGGAATCCGTCTTTTTATGTTGTCTTACCGTTTGTTTTGAAAATATGTACGAAAAGAGGTGCACGTATGTCGACTATGCAAGGATATACAACACAGGAGAAGCACTATGATATAGAAATTCGTAAACAATCACGCATTGAAATGGCTAAGCAGCCTAAAACAAGAATGGTTATTGAATCACTGGTCGACCGGTTTTTAGCAACAGGTCTACTTCGTAACGACCGTTTATTTAATGAGATTTTTTATAATAAAGATATTATCTGGATTCAAAATGATATGTATGAAGGTCATCTCTTTGCTAAAGCATGTGTGGCGGACGAGCTGAGAACGAAAAAGAATGGTTTTATGATGTATATGCCAACAAATCCTATTGTCTATGAAGTAAATGGGGAGGCGTATCATTTAATTACACGTATTGATTCCATTCGTGCAAAACCCAATTTAGATCGGCTTCATCTACAAGCGAAGCCTATTTTAAGTGCTGCTAGAGTCAATGATTTATTGTGCTCAATGGTTATGCGCTTTTATCAAATCTATCTAGAAGACCTAGCGTTATTAGCGCAAAAAAATCATAAAGTTCAGCATGTAATACAATATGTCGAAAATGAATACGCTCAGTTTCTGCAACATGTTAGAGAATTAAATGACTATCATTACCATTGGCATCCAAGAGGTAATGGCCATCAGCTCTTACTGCAATTAATCGAGCAGTTACAAATTTTAAAAAGTAAACCTGGATCGGTTGTCCTTGATTCTTCGACGAATAATGGCTATGTTAGGGTGGAATCAGCGAAATCTGTTATGGCAAAAACGGAAAAAGAGCTGTAGCTTTTTCTCTATATTTAAATATCAAAAAAAGCAGTCGAATACATATCGACTGCTTTTTTTATGTTACTCGCAATGGATACTTACACTAAATTGACAGTTCAACGCCAATATTTTTAGACTGTACAATGTAATTGTTAGTTGCATTGCATCGATATTGACCTATAGTAAATTTATCTTGGTCAATTACATCTATCAAATAATGAGGAACAGCGCAATTCCAATTGATATTGTCTATCTTCAGAGGGAAATTATCCGCATTCGGGTTAGGTGTATGAATATAGATTGCATCTAATCCAGCATCTTCACCAACTATTTCAAACCACGACTGATAGGGTTGATCGAGTGTTTGGAGCTTTTCTAATAAATCTAAATATAACGCGATATGCGCCTTACAAAGTTCTCTTCTTATCGTTAAATCATTATTTCCATACCCGTAAAAATCAAGATGCGTGTGCCATAAATCAAACCAACTTTCATGCCCAAAGTCTAAATCATAGCACTCGGCATTTGTATGATGCCACATGTTTCGAAAATAACGCTTTTTCCCACGAAACTTTTTCAAATAAATGTCCTCCTACGTAACTTCCATCGTTCACAAGCAATGCATGGCAGCTTTTGCTTCATCCCAAGGAACGGAATAGCCCTTTCCTTTTGCACAAAAAATACTTGACGATGTATAGTCTGGATCTGCCTGTTTATTGTAATCGACTTGCGCTATTATTTCATCACGATTATGGCATGTATCATAGCCATCAAATTGCATTGATAATGACCCTTTGCCATTCGTATAAGCGGCAAAGGTAGTACTATAGTGCATAAAAGTTGATACAGGTACACGGCCTGTTAAAACGACTTGATCCTCAGTTAAGATTGGCGCATCGAAAGTGCCGTTAGCTTGCTGGATATCATTCATCATACGACCGATAAAATCATTTGAGGCTTTCAATTTGAAGCGGTAATAAGGCTCTAGCAATATATTGTCAGCTTGCTCTAGCCCTTGTCGAAATGCACGGAAAGTCGCTTCACGAAAATCGCCTCCCTCCGTATGCTTAATATGCGCACGACCTGTCAAAAGCGTGAAGCGTACATCGGTTACGGGAGAGCCTGTTAATAGACCGTGATGGTCGCGCTCGAATAGATGTTTTTCTATGAGTCTTTGGTGGCCAACAGATAAATCATCCGCATGACAAGCATTGACAAATGTATTGCCTGTGCCACGACTGTTCGGCTCCATTAATAAATGGACTTCGGCATAATGTTTTAACGGTTCGAAATGGCCATAACCTGTTACGGTCGTTGCAATAGTTTCCATATATAATATTTTCGGCTCGCCAAAAGTAATAGCAAGCGAAAAACGATTTTTTAATACTTCAGCTAGTACTTCAAGCTGAATAACCCCCATTATATGAACATGAATTTCTTGAAACTTTTCATGCCAAACGACACGTAATGAAGGCTCCTCCGCTTCAAGTAAACGGAATACTTGTAAAACTTCTTTTATATGCTGTTGGCCTTCATACTGAACTTTTGCTTGTAACGTAGGCACCAGCTCATATGGTTGAGGGGATTGTGTTGTCCCTAAAATATCGCCGATCTTTGCTAGACTAAGCCCTTTCACGGCAAATATTTCTCCGGCCTGAATTTCTTGTGTTGTTTCAAAACGGTGACCATTATATAAACGAATTTCTGTTATTTTTTCTGTCACATCGCCAAAGGTAAAGTCTTGGCGAGTATGTAAAGTTCCTTGCAATGCTTTCATAAAAGTGAGGCGCTGCGTGCCATCATGGCGAATTTTAAAAACCTCAGCTTGAAATGCTGCTTGCTTGTCAAAATGTGTCTCTGTAAGAAGAGGAAGCTGTGCTAGAAACTCTGTTATACCGATATCCTTTAATGCCGCACCAATAAAGCAAGGAAAAGCTTGCTCATGCTGTATCATCTTTTGTAAATATGATCGGCACATTTGTCCATCAAGCGTTTCGCTTAAAAAGGCATCAAGTAGTTGTTCATCACGTTCAGCTAACCACTCCGCTATATGTCCCTGAACTGAATCATTAGTAAGTGGAGCATCTATTAATAGAACATCGTTGGAACATTCTTTTTGTAGTTGTAGCATAACGGCTTCTATATCGGCACCTTCACGATCTATTTTATTAATAAAGAAAAACGTTGGGACGTGGTATTGGCGTAACAATTGCCATACCGTTTCCGTATGCCCTTGCACGCCCTCAACAGCACTGACGATTATAATGGCATAATCCATTACACGAATTGCGCGCTCCATCTCTGGCGAAAAATCGACGTGCCCAGGTGTGTCAATTATCGTATATGTATCGTCTCCAATGTGCATCCGTCCTTGCTCTGCAAAGATCGTAATGCCTCGAGCTTGTTCAATTGTATGATTATCTAAAAAAGTGTCTTGATGATCGACTCGTCCGCGTGTTTGAATACTGTTTGTATGGAATAATAATTGCTCACAAAAGGTAGTCTTACCTGCATCGACATGTGCGAGTACACCAATCGTTTTATACATAATATAATCCTCATTTCTATTTTTCCTATATACTCATTGTAACAGAATGCGCAAAAAAACATTTCGTGTCAAATAGTTGGCGTTTATGTTTAAATAGTGGTGATTTATTCATGAATACACTGGGTTGAATTTTTTATCTGATTGCAAATGAAAATGACATCTGCTAGGCTATTTTTAGAACTTCATAATGCTATATATTGGTGCAAATGGTTGTTGCCATTTGCTTAAAAGGGAAATCGGTGTAAATCCGATGCTGTCCCGCAACTGTAAATGGGGAATTTATACAACAGTCACTGTAGTTGAACTATGGGAAGACGTATAAATGATGAACCTAAGCCAGGATACCTGCCAATCTATAAAGTTTACTAGGAACCACGAGGATGGAGATAGTGATTGGTTGAATAACCATTGTTTTTTCACTATGTCGCCCTCTTGGAAACAAGGGGGTTTTTTATGTTCTTTTGTAGACTGATAAATAATTAGGAATCCATGCAAGAATACAAACTAAAGGAGTACGAACATGAACAAATCGAAAGCTATGTGGCTCGTTTTTGCAATGACCTTACTATGTATTTTAGGGGCTTGTAATGTCAAAGATGATGCCCAGTCTGCCTCCCAAAATGAAAACATCGAGCCAGCACAAACCGCAACAACTGACGTAACGATTGTTAATAACGATACGACACAAGTTTATAAAGAAGCACCGAAAAAGGCGATTAGCCTAAATCAGCATGTTACAGAAATCATGCTTGCTTTAGGCTTAGAAGATTCAATGGTAGGTACGGCTTATTTAGATGATCAAATTTATGAACCATTACAAGCCGCATACGATAAAGTACCAGTATTAGCAGAGCAATACCCATCAAAAGAACAGGTAATTGATAGTGAAGCAGATTTTTTATACGCAGGATGGAAAAGTGGCTTTAGTGAAAAAGGGGTGGGCACACCAGAAGAGTTAGAGGCACTTGGTATCCACACCTATTTACATACTTCTTCGAGTATGACGCAACCAACATTGGACGATATTTTTACGGATATTCGTAATATCGCAAAAATCTTTCGCGTTGATGATCGTGGTGAAGCGTTAATTAAGCAAATGACAGCGGATGTCGATGCTGTCCGTGCAAAATTACCACAAGGTGAGCAAGAACTACGCGTCCTTGTTTATGATAGTGGAGATAAGGAAGTCTTTACAGCAGCGCAAAATTTTATGAATGAACTTGTCACAGTTGCTGGGGGTACAAATATTTTTGGCGATGTTGATTCTGGTTGGACAACGGTTTCAAAAGAAGCAACCGTTGAACGTAACCCTGAGGTCATTGTTGTAATTGATTACGGCTCCCAAACTGCAGAAGATAAAATTCAATTCTTAAAAAATGATCCGGCATTAAAAGAGACAGATGCTGTGAAAAATGAGCGCTTTGTTATTTTACCGCTTTCAGCAGCTTCTGAAGGCATTCGAGCTGCAGAAGCAATTGACATTTTAGCCAGAGGATTTTATCCCGAAAACTTTTAAGAGCTAGCTCCTTGCTAGCTTTTTTTATAAGGAGTTCAGAAGATGAATGCATTTCGTTCAAATATACCTAATCGAACATTTGAAAAACTTAATATAGATGGTGATTTTACACGGCTTGCAATAAGTCCTGGCATTATTAATAAACATTATACAGCGGCTCAATTTCAAAAAATTGCGGAGGTTGTCGGCGACAGTGGAGCCATTAAATATTCAGCTTCCTATAGCATGCTGTTGTCTATCCCTACGCAAACGGTTCAGCACGTTGTGGCTGAACTTCAAGAAGCGGGGCTATATATTGCACAGCCAGGTTCGATTGTTGCGATGAAGGCATGTGATTTTTGTGACGGTAATAAAATGGAAGCAGCAGACATTACCGAACAATTATACAATAATTTGCATGGACAAAGTGTCCCATCGAGATTACGATTCAATATAAATGGCTGCGCCTCTGCTTGCTACAATGCCGTTTATGACGATATTGGGCTTGTCTATCAGCAGGACAGCTTTGATGTTTACTTAGGTGCGGTGCCAATGGGTGTGCAAGCGAAGCCAGGAATACTGTTTGCCAAAAAAGTTTCAGTACAGAAAATAGAAGGTTTTCTTCAGCATATTATCACAATCTATCAAAAACATGGCCGTCCAGATGAGCCTTTCTATAAATTTTATCGTAGAACAAAGTCGGCGGATTATTGGCTACCTTTAAGTGGGGATAACTCTTGATTAGAACGCATTTCAAATATTCAAAGGAATTCCAAAGTTTTATCAATATCATTCATTGAAAAATATGCGTTCATTATTGAGAATTTTCAGTTCATTTAATAAAATAAAAATATAAACGTTTGGTTAAATACTATTAAATTGGTTCGTGACCAAAACGAGGGTTGCCCTCTTTTCTAGACGGCGTTTACTAAGAGAATCAAGATTCCATGTCATTCTAGCCTTTTGATAGAGCCATACTAATGGTATTTATACCTACTTAAAAAAATATTGAAAGGGGCTAAGATTAGATGAAAAAAGTAGTTTCATTCTTTGTGGCATTGTCAGTTTTAGTTTCTGCGGTCTTTTTTGGGGGAGGTACAAAAGTTTTTGCAATGACAGATGAAGACCTTTTAAATGCTGAAGAACAGTTAGGTGCTTATATTTTTTATGAAGACGGAAAACCTTTTGTTAATATTGAAAAAGTTAAATCAAATGGCCTAGCAGAGGAATATATTGAAATTAGTTTGATGGTGAATCACATTAGTAATAGTTACGCTAGTTATCAAACAAACACTACTATGAATACTAAAAAGGGGATACCTATCTGGGGGAATTGGTGCGGTCCTGGACATGGTTCTGGTCCGCCACAAGATATCTTAGATCGAGGTTGTCAAATACATGATAAGTGCTATGAAGAGAAAGGTTATTTTAGTTGTTCGTGTGATTGGGAGCTTGTTGCTTATATAGATAGAAATTTTCATAGAATGGGACTCAAAGAAAAGATTGCTGCAGCTGCTATAAAATTATATTTTAACAAAACTTTATGTAATCCGTTGAAATAAGGAATGGTTCTATTGGTGAAAGCTTTAGCTGTAAGTACAATTATTATATCTTTATTACTTTGGGTTCCGAACGTTGTGTTTCAAAAAGCATCCACTTTATGGATGTTCACGTTTGTCTTATCCGGTATAGGTGTTGGCTTATCCGTTTACGCGAAATCTAAAATTTTGATAATAGGAAATATCATCACATTCTTTAGTTTTTTTATTATTATGTTTTTAGGTTATATTTTTGTATTTTTAACAGAGTAACGGAAGAAGGATACAATAAAAGAGTGACTCTAGTAGAGTCACTCTTTTTAGTTTAGCTTTTGAATAAAAACAACTTTTAAGTAATTGAATTCAGGATGCTCACGTGTTACGCGGAAATCCTTTGGTAAGCCGTATTCTTCAACGATTTTATAACGAGTATTTGTTTCTTTAAACGCCGTATCGATAAAGCCTTTAAACTTTTTCATACCAAAGCTTGCATTGTTTGTAGAGGCAACAATGATGCCATTCTTTTCAGTAATGGCGATTGCATCCATTAATAATTTCGGATAATCCTTTGCAGTTGAAAACGTGATTTGCTTTGTTCGTGCAAAGCTAGGCGGATCGAGTACGACAAGGTCGAACTTCAACTGATGACGTTGTGCGTATTTGAAATAATGAAAGACATCCATTACTTTAATGTCTTGTGCTTCATAGTCAATATCATTAACGCTAAATTGCTCGATTGTTTTCGCTAAACTGCGCTTAGCTACATCGACACTCGTCGTTTTCGTTGCGCCACCAAGTGCTGCTGCTACGGAGAAAGCACCTGTATAAGAAAATGTATTTAAGACGCTTTTTTGGTTGGAATAATGTTCGCGAATGGCAAGTCGTACTTCACGTTGATCGAGGAAAATACCTGTCATGGCACCATCATTTAAATGAACAGCGTAGTTCATGCCATTTTCTTTCACGATTAATGGGAATTCACCAGGTGTCCCCATGACAAAATCGTCCTGTTCGATATATTGTCCTTTACTATCAAAACGTTTTTTCTCATAAACCGCTTTATAGTTTACTGTTTCAGCAAGTGCTTCGTAAATCACTTCTTTAAATGAATAAATACCTGCACTATACCAGCTCACCATATAATAGCCATCGAAGAAGTCGATTGTCATGCCACCGATTCCATCACCCTCGCCATTAAAAACGCGAAATGCCGTCGTATCCGGGTTATTGAAAAATGCTTCACGATTTTGAATCGCTTTTTTTAGTTTTTTAGCAAAAAACGGCTTGTCAATTTCTTCGTTTGCATCCGTTGTTAATAGCCAGCCGATGCCTTTATTTTGAATACCGTAATAGCCTGTACCGATAAAGCGATTATGAATATCTAATAAACGCAGTAGGGCACCTTCCTCTGCAGGTAGTTTACGTGTATCGACCGCATCTTTTGAGATAAGCGGATAGCCTTTTTTTATTGGACCTGCAAATTGATTGTTAATTTGTAATGCAATTGTTTGTGTCATGTTGTCATCCTTTAAAAAACATTTTGCTCTATTATCGCATTGTTTCGTACCATTAGCCAAACTTATTTGACGAATGTCGCAATTTTTTCTACTGTGTCCATTGTGGCCGCTTCGAAAAACTCCATTTTACTAAAATAGCTATGAATTAATCCTGTCATCGGGACATGTTCCACGTAAACTCCTGCTGCAGCTAATTTTTGCGCATAGGCAAGCCCTTCGTCATACAGTACATCTGCTTCAGCCGCAATAATCATTGTTTTGGGCAGAACGTCTAAATTTTCAATTTGCAGAGGGGAGACAAGTGGGTTACGAAAATTATTTGTCTCTGTATAATGTTCGGCAAACCATTGCATCCCTTGTTTATCTAACCCAAAATGTTCACCATAGGCGCAATAGGAAGCGGTCGTAAAATCTAGATTTACTACAGGATAAATAAGTGCCTGTGCAGTGATTGTTGGGCCATTGTATGTAGCAGCTAGGTAGGAGACAACAGTAGCTAAGTTTCCTCCTGCACTATCACCAGCAACCGTTAATCGACTTTTATCCCCACCAAATGTTGCAATGTTATCAAATACCCACAGTAAGCTATCATAGGCATCGTGTAATGGTGTTGGAAAAGGGTGTTCAGGTGCTAAGCGATAATTGACGGATACAACGATCGCATGCGCTTTTTCTGCAAGTATTCGACAACCTGCATCAGCTGATTCTAAATCACCAAAAACCCAACCACCGCCGTGATAATAAATGATTACTGGCAAATTTTCAGCATGTTCGGGTAAATATAGGCGAATAGTAATTTGTTGCCCATCACGCATAGTAATTTGTTTATTTTCTATTGTAGCAAGCTGTGGTAAATGGGGAGAATGCCAAGTTGGAACGGCACGCATGATTCTCGCTTCCTGTGGTGTCATGTCATAATAATGTGGTTTTACATCGGTTGCTTGTATATAGCGAATTGCCTCATTTGTTAAACAAGTCATAGACATCAATCCTTTTTAGTTTCATTGTTAATTCTTATTATAAACTATTCTTATAATTTTACTAGGAATTAGTGTTGAATTAGAAAATTATTTTAAAAATGAGCCAAAATAAACCGATAGTTAAGTAAAAGTATGTTTATAATAGTATGAAAGCTATAACTTGGAGGGTAACAATGATTTCACTAATAGTAGCGCATGACGAAAACCATGTGATTGGATATGAAAACGGTATGCCTTGGCATTTACCAGGTGATTTACAATATTTTAAAGAAAAAACGATGGGTAAGCCAATGATTATGGGACGTAAAACATTTGAATCGATTGGTCGACCGCTACCAGGACGCCGCAATATTGTCGTTACACGCGATGATAATTACCATGCGGAAGGTATTGAAACAGTGACGAGTCTTGAACAAGCTTTTGCCATAGCAGGGGATGTGCCTGAAATCATGATTATCGGCGGCGAACAAATTTTTAGACAGTCGATGGATATAACAGATCGTATTTACATTACGAAAATTAATCATTCTTTTCAAGGGGATACATTTTTCCCGCATTATGAAGATGATTTTGTGTTAGTTTCATCACAAGAGCAAGAAAAAGCCCCAGAAGGGTACACCTATCAGTATCAGATTTTTGAGCGCAAACAAGCGTAACGATACATTATAAAAAACGCACGGTGTAAATAGGCACCGTGTGTTTTCCATTTTTAACTATAAATAAAAATAGACACAGCTATACATAGCACCACATCCAGCTAACACAAAGAGATGCCAAATCATATGATTATAAGGCAGCGAGCGCCAAGCGTAAAAAATTGCGCCAATTGTATAGAGCAAACCACCAGCTAACAATAGGGTAAAGCCGTGACTACCTAAAAAATGATAAATTGGCTGAATGGCAAAAATAATAAGCCAGCCCATACCGATATAAAAAATCAGGGATAGTTTGGCAAAGCGATGAATAAAAAAGCATTTAAATAGAACGCCAAGTAGGGCAAATGTCCAAATAATAATTAGTAGAATGATTCCTAAGTGTCCACCTATGGCAATTAATAAAAATGGTGTGTAAGTCCCTGCAATTAAAATGTAAATAGAGGAATGGTCAAGAATGGAGAAGAAGTTTTTATATTTTGCAGGCATACTATGAAGCAAAGTGGACATTAGAAACAAAATAATAACCGATGCACCGAAAATACTAAATGTTGTCACATATAGGGCACTTCCATTTTGTATAGCAGTCAATATTAAAATAACAAGAGCAGGAATACTTGCAAGAAAACCAATACCATGTGTAATGGCATTCCACAATTCTTCCTTCCATGTTTTATAGTCAAATGCATCCATTCGAGCAAACACTCCTTTCATCGTCCATTTACTATAGTCCAATAATGCGCGATTGCCTATGTGCATTTGTCATATATTTACTTATATAAATGTCATATCGATTTCTAGAGGAAATTGTTAGACAAATTTAATGAAGAAAGGCTATAGTATCGAAGGGAGTGTTATGAAAAAGACTAGAAATAGACACTTGAGATGACAAATGTCATGTTTACATATGGAAACATTAGTCTATATAATAATTTTTAATGATGTTAAAGGATGTGTCAAAGTGGGACGAATTCATATAGTAACGGACTCAACTTGTGATTTAACGAAAGAAGAAGTAGAGAAGCACGGTATACATATTGTGCCGTTAACAATTCAAATCGATGGGAAAACATATATAGATGGTGTTGATTTAGCACCACAACCTTTTTTAGGTTTAATGAAAGATGCGAAAGAATTACCGAAAAGTTCGCAACCTGCACCAGGGAAATTCAAAGAATTATATGACGAACTTGGTAAAGATGGTGATCAAATCCTGTCGATTCATATGACAGGTGGCATGAGCGGAACCGTTGAGTCAGCTCGACAGGCTGCCCAAATGACGGATGCAGATGTTACTGTTATTGATTCACGTTTTATTGCTATTGGACTTGCTATTCAATTACGAGAAGCGATTAAAATGCGTGATGCTGGAGCGACTGTACAAGAAATCGTCACACGTTTAGAGAAAGTGCGCGACAATACACATTTATATGTCATTGTTGATACGCTAGAAAATCTTATTAAAGGTGGTCGAATTGGAAAAGGGACAGGCTTTATTGGCTCTTTGCTAAATATTAAGGTGATTGCCAATTTAGAAGGTGGCGCATACAACCCTGTGTCAAAGGTTCGCAGTCATAAACAAGTCGTCAACTACCTATTCAAACAATTCCAAGCTGATACGGCAGGTAAAACAGTAAAAGCTGTAGGAATTTCACATGCGGATGGCTTAATAACAATGGGGAATCCATTAAAAGAACTCATTGAAGGAACAGGTTTTAATGATGTAGAAATTGCCTTTACCTCACCGATTATTTCTACACATACGGGTCCGGGTGCCATCGGATTTATTTATTTTTCAGAATAATTGACAAGAGCTGCTACATAAGTAATTGTAGTGGCTTTTTTAACGCTTGTCGTGGCTAGATTAGAAAAAGCGAATATAAAAAAGTGAGGTAGTTGCTTGGATTTTCTTGCTAAACTGAAGCATCGTCGCTTTTCATTGGCGCGACAACTAATTATAATAGAATTAATAGTAAAGGATGGAAGGTGGTCAAATGGGCATTTGGCGATTTACTTTGTCATGTTTGACCGTCTTAGTACTAAGTGGTTGTGCAATATCAATAGATGAACCGAATCAGCCTGCTGATGAACAACAAGAGCAGGCAGGGACGGAGCAAGATATGAGACAGGATGAGCAACAAGCAGAAGAGGAGACAAAACCCTCTAGTAATGTATTGACGCAAATTTTCGAACATTTTTTTGAGCCTTCACCAGAGGATTTACGGCAAATTGATGATGACAACGCAAAACAACTACACTACTTGGCACTTGGCGATTCTTTAACAGATGGTGTCGGGGATGAGTATAGTCAAGACGGTTATGTTGGTAGATTAGCAGATTCAATGCTAGCTTGGACGTCAATATCGGAAGTAGATGTTGATAATCGAGGCAAAAGAGGTAGACGGAGTGATCAGCTATTAAAATTAATAAAAAAAGGGCATTATGATGAAGAGTTACAACAAGCGCAACTGATTTCATTAACAATGGGTGGCAATGATGTCATGAAAGTTGTCAAACAAGATCTTTTTAATTTAAAACGAGACGCTTTTGATAAGGAATTATTAACCTATGAGAATCGCTATAGTAAAATTATCGCTGGGATTCGAGCAAAAAATCCGACTGTACCGTTACTGCTCATTGGCTTTTATAATCCTTTCTCCATTGTCACAAATGAGGCAAATGAGTTTGATACAATTATTACTGAATGGAATGACGTCATTAAAAAAGTAGCAAGTAAAGATTCTAATGCTTGTTATGTCTCAGTAGAAGACTTGTTTGATTCAAACGAAGAACTCGTTTATCATACAGATTTCTTTCATCCGAATGCAAAAGGCTATGATAAAATGACAGAGCGAATATTAGCAGCAATGGAGCAATGTAAAATGGAACAAAAAATTAATAAGGAAATAGGCTTCGAGGAGTGACAAAATGAATAAATGGAAATTCGCATTTTTTGCGTTAGCAGGTATGGTTCTTTTTTCAATCCTCCTCGTCGTTTATTTAGCAACGAAACCAGTTGATGGATTTGATTCAGCGAAGAGTGCAACAAGTAATAATGAAGTAACAGGCAATGTACTGGTTGTCCAAACAACTACGAAAGAACTGGAGTCTATTACAAAGAAATATTTAAAAGACTCAGCTAAAGGTTCGCCCTTACCATTGGACTTTTCCATCGGGGATGATATAGAATTACGCAGCAAATTAACAGTATTTTATACAGAAATCCCGATCTCCATGAATTTTGAACCGATTGTTGATGATAAAGGAAATATTATTTTAAAACAAACAGGCATGAATGTGGGGCTATTAAATATTCCACCGGAAACGACCATGAAAATAATGAGAGATTCGGTGGATTTCCCTTCGTGGATTACGGTTAATCCAAATAAAGCGGAAATTTATATTGATTTATCGCGTGTCAATATTGCTTCAGGATCACGTGTACGAGCGAAGGAATTAGACTTACCAAACGATAAAATATTACTGGAAATTATCGTCCCTGGTGAATAAGGAGTGAAAAGAAATGGCAATGCAATATGCAACATTTGCAGGTGGATGTTTTTGGTGTATGGTGAAGCCGTTTGATGAAACACCCGGCATTGAAGCCGTAGTTTCAGGTTATACAGGTGGACATGTAGAAAACCCAACGTATGAACAAGTCTGTTCGGAAACGACTGGACATGTCGAAGCGGTGCAAATTACGTTTGACGATGATATTTATTCATACGAACAGTTACTTGCAACGTTTTGGACATTAATTGACCCAACAGACGCAGGCGGACAATTTTATGATCGTGGACAATCCTATACGACGGCTATTTTTTATCATGATGAAGAACAGCGTGAATTAGCTGAACGTTCAAAAGCTGATTTAGAGGCATCGGGTAAGTTTGATAAGCCGATTGCTGTAAAAATTTTACCTGCTAGCACTTTTTATGCTGCTGAGGATTATCACCAATATTATTATAAAAAAAATCCAATGCACTATGAACGATACGCAGTAGGATCTGGTCGAAAAGCATTCCAAGAACAGCACTGGGGGCATAGAAAATGAATAAAGAACAACGATTAAAAGAACTAACGGATATGCAGTACTATGTCACACAGGAAAATGGTACGGAACCACCGTTTCGCAATGAATATGATCAGCATTTTGATGAAGGTATTTATGTAGATATTGTCTCAGGCAAGCCGTTATTTAGCTCACTTGATAAATTTAATTCAGGCTGTGGCTGGCCAGCTTTTGCCAAACCAATAGCGAAAGAGCAAGTGACGGAGCATTTTGATACATCCCATGGCATGCGGCGTGTAGAAGTACGGAGCAAAGAAGCTGACTCTCATTTAGGACATGTCTTCCCAGACGGTCCACAAGAGTTAGGTGGCTTACGTTATTGCATTAACTCAGCAGCGCTTCGTTTTATTCCAAAAGCTGATTTAGAGCAAGAAGGTTACGCAGAATATTTATCATTATTTAAAAAATAACCATTCCGTGTACCAATATAAAAAAGAATGTCTCCAGCGAGACATTCTTTTTTTATCTTTAAATTTTAAATGCACCCACGACGTTGCGTAAGCTATCTGCTTGGTGGGCTAATTCTGTAGCCGCTGCATTGATTTCTTGCATAGAGGCAGAGCCTTGTGTAGCGGCAGCTGCAGACATTACCGTGTTAGCTGCAGTTTGATCAGCATAGGCGTTAATATGCACGAAATCATTTGCGACAGCATTACTATAATCAAGTGTCTGCGCTATTTTTTCAACCATTGTTGCAATAATTGTCGTTGTTTCTTGTGTTTGGATAAGGATGTTGGATAGCGACTGGTTTGTTTCATTTGTCACTTCGACCCCTCGAATTACTGTTGTCACACCTTCATGATTTTGCGTAATAATGGATGCTACTTCATCTTGTATTGACTTCACAATTGTTGTTACCTCTTTTGCAGCGGTTTGTGATTGCTCAGCCAGCTTACGTACTTCATCTGCTACAACGGCAAAGCCACGGCCATGTTCGCCAGCACGCGCAGCTTCAATCGCTGCATTCAATGCAAGTAAATTCGTTTGTTCTGAAATGGCTGTAATCGTTCCTATAATCGAAGTAATATTGGCTGATTTTCGACCTAGTGCTTCTACCGTTGTAGAGGTAGAGGCAATTGTTTCTTCTATAGACTGCATGACTAAAGTAGATTGTTGAACAGAGCGACTTCCTTCATCAGCTGCTTGTTGCATGGCAAGTGAAGCGCGTTGAACCGCATTAGCTTGCTCTGTTAATTGATGCATCGAATGTTCTAAATCACTCATTTTTTGTTGAGCACTATTCATACTTGTTATCGTATTCTCACTATCACTCGCAATATCCGCACTTGCATCCGCAATATTTTGGATGGTGCGGGCATTTTCGTCCGCTAATGACATAAGTTCTTGACTACTGCTTGACACATGGTCAGCAAGCTCGCTAACACGTTTAATGAGGTTTGAAATCGATATGATTAGGGTATTGGTAGAAGTAGCAATCGTAGAAAATTCGTCGCGATTGCGTACATGAACGCGTCTAGTTAAATCTCCACCAGCTTGCGCAATATCCAAAATGGAGTGGTTAATAGCTCGCGTATTGTTTTTTAACGATTTAAATAACATAAAACCAAAAATGATAATGGCAATAAGACCGATAAGCGAGACAATGATAAAAGAAGTATTGGATAAAGTGATTTGTTTGTTCAATTTATTAAGCTTGGCTTTATTCGACTTGTCCATGACTTCGTTTATGGCTTCAATATTTTGATCGATATGTAATTTCATTGTTTCGCCTGTGCCCTCAAGCATGAGCTTACGAGCCTGTTCTAGTCCAAGTTCATCACGCATCGTCATAACCTTTTTGGAGTAATCAAGATAATTTTTATAATATTGGCCGATCGCTTGAATACGGCCAAGCTCAACGTCTCGGTCTGCGAATTTTTCTTGTAGTGCAGCTATCTTCTTATTGATTGAATCAATTTTCATTTTATATGAAGTAGAATAGCTTCCGTTGCCTGTAATTAAATAGGCTTGTTCCAAGTTCGTTAATCTAGCAATTTCATAAGCCAACTGATTAACCGTTAGTTGCTCTTGGACATTTTTCTCCGTAAAGTCTTTCATTTGCTGTTGGAGATTCGTTATATTGTTGTACGACAATATACCCATTGCGGCGGTAATAAAAATAAGTAGAGAAAATATTATAAGCACTTTGCCGCGAATTAAATGATAAAAACGTTGTCGTTTTTCGGTAGTAGGAGGGAGATTATGCCTACTAGCTTTCGAATCTGAAGCTTTCTTTTTTCTAAAAAAGCCTGATTCTAAGAGAGACGGGCGTTTTCTCGTTGTCTTACTTATCTGTTTCTTGTTTTTCATCGCCATCACCTTCCTAATTTTTGCATTTATGACTATCATTCTAGCGCAAAAAACTAAAAATTTCTATGTTAATTTCACAAAATTTTCATTTTTCAGATAAAAAAGCCGTATATATTGTATGACAATAGTCTAACGAGGTGCAAAAGACTTTTTCCTGTTTTCATGTTTAGGAAAAAATACTTAACGAAAATTGTAGTCCATTTATGACGAAATGAATTTTTTTTGTTAAACTAGCTGAAAGTAAAAATGACAAGAGGAGGGCATTTTTCAAATATGAAAAAAAGCTTTTATTTATATGTATTAACATTCCGCGGAGGGGACTGGTCAGATCCAAAAGTTCGTTTTGCCGAAGAAGTCTTTCATGAACATAACTTTCCTAAACAAAGCATGGATTTTGATGAGCTATCTACATATATCGAAACGTATGCAACTGAAAATTTAACGATTGAAGTGTTTGATGCATTATGGGATTTATATAGTGAACAAGGTCGTTAATGAATCGGAATACTCTAATTATTCTTTCTTTTCTAGTTGCTAGACGTCTAGCATTGCGTAAATACGTGAAACAAAGTATTATTTATAGTGATAACTGACAGAAAAGAGGGATTGCAGTATGAGTATTCATATTAATGCAAAAAAAGGCGAAATCGCTGACACTATTTTACTTCCGGGAGATCCACTACGTGCAAAATACATTGCCGAAACGTTTTTAGAAGATGTTACTTGCTATAACGAAGTTCGCAATATGTTTGGTTATACAGGTACGTATAAAGGCAAACGTATTTCTGTACAAGGTACTGGTATGGGTGTGCCTTCGATTTCCATCTATGCAACAGAATTAATGCAAGAATATGATGTGCAAAAATTAATTCGCGTAGGTACTTGTGGTGCAATTCAAAAAGATGTAAAAGTACGCGATGTCATTTTAGCTCAAGGTGCAACAACTGATTCTCGTATGAATCAAATCATTTGGGGCAACAATATTGACTTTGCACCAATCGCAAACTTTGACTTATTATTAAAAGCTTATAACGCAGGGAAAGAAGCTGGATTAAGCCTTCAAGTTGGTAACATCTTCACAGCAGATATGTTCTACTCTGATGAACACCAAAATGAAAAGCTTGCTAAATACGGTGTTCTTGCAGTTGAAATGGAATCTGCTGCACTTTACACACTAGCAGCTAAATTTGGCCGCCAAGCACTATCTGTTCTAACAGTAAGCGACCACATCATTACAGGTGAAGTAACGACATCTGAAGAGCGTCAAACAACATTCAACGACATGATCGTTGTTGCGTTAGAAGCGGCTATTCAAGAGTAGTTGATATAGCAAGGTTTTAAAGGCTTTAAAATTTAAAAATCAGTGAGCAAGTGACCCGAGGCGACGAAAAAGAGACAATCTTTATTTCGTTGAATAGGTCACTTGCTTTTATTTTGTCCTGTTCTGTTAAATGACTGTAGGTATTCCCGATTTTTCGAAGGTTTAAATACTTTATAACTTTCTTCTCCACTCTTATAAATGATGTAAAGCTGAAATTATTTCATCACTAAGGTATGAAGGCAGATAATGAAAAAAATAAATGGTTAGTAGTTAAAATTTTTGACTTAGTGACGAATTAAAATAATAGAAGAGCATGATATAATAGTTAAAACAGGGGTTGATAAGCTATGGAGTATCAAATTCTAAGTCGAATACCACTTAAAAACCTAATGGATTTAAAGATTGATTTTGCTTTTAAACAGCTTTTTGGTAGTGAACGCAATAAATCGCTCACGATTGTCTTTCTCAACGCACTATTACAGCGTACGGGTAGAAATACAATAAAAGAGGTCACGTTTATTAACCCGAAGTTGGTGGGGAGCATAAAGAAGATAAACAATCACGCTTAGATATTGTCGTGAAAACACAAAATGAAGAGTACATTAATATTGAAATACAACTAGCGAATAAAAATGATATGTTCAAACGAACGTTATATTATTGGTCAAGGCTTTACAATTCGCAGTTACAAAAGGGCAAAGGTTATCATACACTGAATCCAACCATTACAATTAATATTTGTGATTTTACATTGTTTAAAAATCATGATCATTACCATAGTACGTATCATTTATATGAAGATACGACATTGCAACGTGTACAAAAAGCAGATGAGGTTTTGGAAATTCACTTTATTGAAATGAACAAATTTTTAAAAACGTGGCTAATGGGAGAATTAAATCCAATAGAAGATATACTGGCGAAATGGTTACTATTACTGGGAATGGTCGATGGTCGTAAACGGAAAGTATATGAAGATATTTATAAAGTATTGGAGGAATTAGCGATGAAAGACAACCACTTACGTGAAGCATTCCAGGCGTGGGAAGAACTGAGTCAAGATCCAGAATCCATTATTGCCTATCAATCACGAGTTAAATATATCATTGATGAAGCGGCCGCACTCGAAGATGCCAAATATCATGCGGAACAAGCAGGAATTAAAAAAGGCATACAAAAAGGAATGTATGAAGGCATCCAAAAGGGGATGAAAGAAGGAATGGAGAAAGGTATTCAAAAAGGCATCGAGGAAGGAATACAACAAGGAATACAACAAGGGATGCAGAAAGGGATACAAGAAGGTATGAGAGAAATTGCAAAAAAGATGATTGCAAAAGGAAATAGTAATGAAGAGATAGTAGAGTTAACAGACTTAACAATTCAAGAAATTCAAGTGTTAAGACAAGAGATAAAATAAAAATAGATTAAGCTCTAACAGCATTCGAATCCAATTCTTCTGCTTCTGATATGGACGCTGCAAACTACAGTCAATAGAAAGAAGTACTTTTAGCTGCGGATTTAGGCGATGCACCTAATTGTCAAATCGTTAACAACTTAACCTCATTTGAAAATCAAATTCTAAATTTAACGACTTAACAATAGAAAAGTAAAATAGTACTACCTGTCCAAGCTATTAAAAAATGTATTGAATATTAGCAATATGCATCGGAAAAAATGCGGATTTTGCTACTAATGCTCGTCAAAGCAGGCATAAATCTTTGCAAACAATTTCCGAATACTATATCAATCTTAATACTCGAATTTAGA